>JAKDLE010000882.1 GCA_030453005.1 Pseudonocardia sp.
GCCCCGGCTGCACGGTGGGCGCGTCGAGCGGCGTCCCCACCCTCCTGCGCTCGCAACGGGTGCCCGGCGAGCGCCTCGCCCACTCGGCCGACGCGGTGCGCTGCGGCCCGCGGCCAATGCGGCCGCCCCGGCCGTGCACGATGTTGAACGCGTCCGCGGGCAGCCCGTCGGCGATGCCGGGCCCGGCCGCAGCGGGTCGCCGGGACCGTCGGTGCGGCGGGCGAGGTCGATCCCGCCGAGCGACAGCCCTCATGATCAGCGCCCGCGGTACAAGACGCTCGCACGTGAACCTCCTGGACCGCACGCGGCGATCACCGACGACGGCTCCGCGGGCGAACACGTTCCGTCACGATCTCACGGAGAGCGACCACGCGAAATATTTGCAGAAGTGAACGCCAGGCCGTGCCAGCCGCCTCGCTCCCGTACCCCGGCGCGCCAGACGCGGAGGTTGCGGTCCGCGAACCCGTCGAACCGAGCGACGGGTGGCTGTCGCGCCGGTCCTCGGCTCGTCGTCGTCTTCCCCTGGGAGACGGGGGAGGAGTGGGCCGCCCGGGCGTCGCCGCCGAGCCCGGCGGCCGCGGCGGCCGTCAGCGGGTCGTCGACGGACGCCAGCTTCGTCTCCATCGGCGGCGGCTCGTCGCACGACGCCTGCGTCAGAGCAGCGCGGTGACCAGGCCCGCGGCCCGTTCCAGGCCCGGCATCGTGCGGGCCGACGCCTCCGGGTGTTGAGCGTGCAGGGCCAGTCGGTAGAGCGCGGCGCGCAGCAGCATCTGCGGCCATTCGTCGAGGTGGGTCCACCGGTGCGGCAGGGCGTCGTCGGCGCCGCCCCAGGCCAGGGCGTCCACCACGATGACCGCTGCCGCCCACGCCCGCGGCCGCCACGCCGGAACGAGGTCGACGAGCGCGGGCACGTCGTCGGAGTCGAACAGCACTGCGCCGAACAGCTCGGCGTGCACGACCTGCGGGGCCAGCCGGACCACCGTGCGGTGGGCGGCGAGCTCAGCGTAGAGCGCTCCGCCGGTGGCCGGGTCGAGGTCGAGCCGCGTCTCCCCCCACGCCGCGGCGGCCGAGCGGGTGAGGAGGTCGTCACGGTCGTCGAGCACCCGCGGGCGGGGCAGTGCCGCGGTGGCCTCGTGCAGGCGGTTGGCCGTCTCGATCACTGCGTCGTAGCGGGGCTCCAGCGTGCCGGGAACGAAGCGGCTCGCGGCCCATCCGGCCACGACCCAGCGACCGTCCGAGGACCGCACCGGCCGCGCCAGCCGCAGCCCGTCGACGTGCAGGCCGTCGAGCACGCCCGCCGACCACGCCGCGACGGCGTTGTCCGGCACGGGCCGCACCAGGACCTCACCGCAGTGCCAGGCTCGCCGACCCGCCCACACCACCGGGTTCGGATCGGTGTCCTGGACGCCGAAAGCGGTGCGGACATGCGGCGGGAGGGTGGCCCCGGTGGGCCCGCTCGGCAGGACGGGAGCAGCGGTCACATCGGGGCACGTTACCGGCGCACCTGCCCGGATCGACGTCGCCACGCGGGCACGGGACGGTCTGATCGACGGATCGGGTAGCCGCACGCCGTGGCCTGCGATGGTGAACGGCAGCGGCTACCGGTCCTCGTCGTCCGAGTCCGCCTCGCCGGACCCGGAGCCGCCCTCGTCCGTGCTCGCCTCGTCGGAACCGGAGTCACCCTCCGACCCGGAGCCGCCCTCGAAACCGGAGTCGCCCTCGGATCCGGAGTCGCCCCCGCCTTCCTCGTCGGAGGTGGCCTCGTCCGAAGTGCTCTCGTCGAAGGTCGCCTCGCCCTCGTCCGAGCCGCCCTCGTCCGAGCCGCCCTCGTCCGAGCCGCCCTCATCCGAGCCGCCCTCATCCGAGCCGCCCTCATCCGAGCCGCCCTCATCCGAGCCGC
>JAKDLE010000883.1 GCA_030453005.1 Pseudonocardia sp.
GTCACCGGAGACCGAGCCCAGCTCGGCCCCGTCCTCGGTGACCAGGCTGACCACGTCCCCGCGCCCGGCGAGGTGCGCGCAGATGCTGGCCGCGAGGCTCACAGCGAGCTCCAGGCTGGCGTCGGGCCCGTGGCCCCGGTGGGCGGAGTCGCGGCGGTCGAGCAGCACGGTGGCACCGCTGCGCCACGGGCGCTCCTCCAGCCGCACCATCAGCTCGTCGTGGCGGGCCGTGCTGCGCCAGTGCACGCGGCGCAGTTCGTCGCCGTGGCGGTAGGGGCGGACCAGCACGTCGGAGCGGCCCTGGCCCTGGTAGGCGAGCGCGGCTCCCGGCGTGCCCTGTCCGGAGCCGACCGCCTGCGGACGGCCCAGGAGCGTGCCGATCCGGGGCAGCGCCACGAGCCGAGCCGGTGCGGCGAGTTCGCGCTCGAACTCCGCGAGGCCCAGCGGGTCGGTGGCGCGGGCGGCCAGCGGGCCGATGCGGTGCACCCCGCGCTGGAGCGGGCGCAGTGGGTAGGTCAGCAGCGCACCGGAGCCTGCGGCGAGGCGGTGCACGGTGAACCGGGGCGGGGCGGTGGCCGAGGGCCCGGCGGCGTCGGGCACGGTGTCGGCCAGCCGCAACGCGCCGAGCAGCGTGCCCCCGGTGACGTGCAGGCCGACGTCGACCGCGGTGCCCGCGGGCACCCGCGCGGGGCTGATGATGCGCGACACGCGTACCAGGCGGCGGGTGCGGGCGGCCAGCAGCAGCGCGAGCAGCGGCAGCAGCGCGACGAACACGCCGACGCGCAGCAGGTCGCGCTCGTCGAGCACGATCGCGGACCCCGCCGTGGCGGCCCCGGCCGCCAGCAGGCAGCGGCCGCGCGTGGTCAGTCCGGAGAAGCGCCCGCCTGCGTTCACGCGCGGCTCGGCGCGGGTACCGGATGCCGGGTCAGCAGAGCGCGGACGAGGTCGACGGCGGTGCGTTGGGCGGACTGGGCGTCGCGGGTGAGCAGGAGCCGGTGGGCCAGTACCGGCACCGCGACGGCCTGCACGTCGTCGGGCACGACGAAGCCGCGCCCGGACAGCGCGGCCTGCGCCTTGGCCGCGCGGACGAGCTGCAGCGTGGCGCGGGGGGACGCGCCCAGGCGCAGCTCGGTGAGCCGCCGGGTGATGCCGACCAGCTCCACGCAGTACTGCCGCACCTCCGGGCCGACCCGCACGCGGCGCACGGCCTCGATCACCGCGTGCAGCTCGCGAGCGCCGGTGACCGGCCCGAGTGTGGCGAGGGGGTCGACGGTGGCGTGCTCGTCGACCATCGCGAGCTCGGCGCCGGGGTCGGGGTATCCGACGCTGATGCGCGCGGTGAAGCGGTCGCGCTGCGCCTCCGGCAGCGGGTAGGTGCCGTCCATCTCGATCGGGTTCTGCGTGGCGACCACCATGAACGGGCTGGCCAGCGCGTAGGTGGCGCCGTCGACGGTGACCTGGTGCTCGGCCATGCACTCCAACAGCGCCGACTGCGTCTTGGGGGAGGCGCGGTTGATCTCGTCGGCGATCACGATGTTGGCGAAGACCGGGCCGGGCCGGAACTCGAACTCGGTGCTCTGCCGGTTGTAGATGGAGATGCCGGTGATGTCGCCGGGCAGCAGGTCGGGGGTGAACTGCACGCGGCTGACCGAGCAGTCGACGGACCGGGCCAGCGCCTTGGCCAGCGACGTCTTGCCCACACCCGGGACGTCCTCGACGAGCAGGTGCCCCTCGGCGAGCAGGGTGACCAGCGTGACGCGCACGACGTCGGGCTTGCCGACGAGTACCCGTCCGATGTTGGTGGCGATCCGTCCGCTCAGCTCGGCCACCTCGGTGAGGCCGACCGCGCCTCCACCGTTGGTCACCGCCGCGTCGACCCCCGCCCGGCTGCCCGTC
>JAKDLE010000884.1 GCA_030453005.1 Pseudonocardia sp.
CAGGTCGGCTTCGCGCGGCCGCGTCGCCTCATCCGGACGGCCGTAGCGGCGACGGTAGCCGTGTGTCACGGTGGACCACTCGCCCGACCGGCCACCGCCGGTCCGGGCTCGGCCGGGGGGCGAGGAGGCAGTGTCACGCATGGGCCAGCACGTCGGCCGGACCACGTTCAGTCGGCGGGATCGGCAGGAGTACCGCGCGAAGGTCCAGCGGTGTCTCGACACGCTGGCGGTGATGCTGCGGGAGCGTACCTTCGCCCGTGACGAGCCGATGACCGGCCTCGAGGTGGAGCTCAACCTCGTCGACCACGAACTGCAGCCCTCGCTCGCCGGGGCCCAGGTGCTCGCCGCGCTGGGCGCCGGGGAGTTCCAGTCCGAGCTCGGCCGCTGGAACCTCGAGCTCAACCTCCCGCCGCGGCCCCTGCCGGGCGACCAGTGGCGCCGCCTGGAGAGCCACCTGCTCGACGAGCTCGCCACGGTCCGCGCCAGCGCGCTCGACCACGGCGCGCAGCTCGCCGTCATCGGGATCCTGCCCACGCTCGAGCACCGGCATCTGGGCGTCGACGTCCTCTCGCCCGACGAGCGGTACACGATGCTCAACGAGCAGATGCTCGCCGCGCGCGGCGAGCCGGTCCGCCTCGACATCGCGGGGGACGACCCCTCCGGCCGCCACACCGTCGCTCCCGAGCACCTCGTCGCCGATTTCGACTCGATCGCGCCCGAGGCGGCGTGCACGTCGATGCAGCTGCACCTGCAGGTGCATCCCGACTCGTTCGCGGCCTACTGGAACGCGGCGCAGTGCCTGGCGGGCGTGCAGCTCGCCGTCGGAGCCAACTCGCCGTTCCTGCTCGGGTCACGGCTGTGGGCGGAGACGCGGATCCCGCTGTTCGAACAGTCCTGCGACGTCCGCACGCCCGAGCTGCGCAACCAGGGCGTACGGCCCCGCGTGTGGTTCGGGGAACGGTGGATCACCTCGGTGCTCGACCTGTTCGCCGAGAACGGCCGCTACTTCCCGGCGCTGATGCCGGTGTCGCAGGACGGCGACCCCGTCGCCGAGCTGGAGTCGGGCGGCGTGCCCGGGCTCGACGAACTGCGGATGCACAACGGCACCATCTGGCGCTGGAACCGGCCGGTCTACGACATCGCCGACGGCGTACCGCACATCCGCGTGGAGAACCGTGTCCTGCCCGCCGGGCCCACTGTCGTGGACATGGTGGCCAACGCGCTGTTCTTCTACGGGCTACTGCGCGAGCTCGTCGAGGCCGAGCGGCCGCTGTGGAGCTCGATGTCGTTCGAGGCGGCCGAGGAGAACTTCACGACGGCCGCCCGGCACGGGCTGGACGGGCCGCTGTACTGGCCGGGCACCGGCTGGATGCGACCGGACGAGCTGGTGCTGCGCAAGCTGCTGCCGCAGGCCGCGGCCGGGCTGGCGCGATGGGGCGTGAGCGCCGACGTCGTCGACCGGTACCTGTCGGTGATCGAGCGCCGCTGCGTCGAGCGCCGCACCGGGGCGTCCTGGCAGCTCGACACGGTAGCGGCACTGGAGGCGCGCGGCGCCGACCGCCCACAGGCGCTGCGCGGGATGCTCGCCCGCTACCTGGAGTCCTCCGCGGCCAACGAGCCGGTGCACGGCTGGGACGTCCCGGCGTCCTGACGGCCCGCCGCGTTCACTATCGCGAACCTCATCCCCGAACGGCCACGCGACGACGTACGCGCTCGTACTCTCCCGCCCGTCCTGAGCGCACGTCGCACGACGGGGGAACCATGCCCGAGCCAACCGGTCCGTTCCGCCCGGCGGATCCCGTGCCGCCCGTCGATCGCCCACCCGTCGATCGCGGCCTTCGGTGACCGCCGTGTCCCGATTCCGGCTCTTCGGCCGCCCCGCGTCGAGCCCGC
>JAKDLE010000077.1 GCA_030453005.1 Pseudonocardia sp.
CGCCACCCGGACGCAGTGCGTCACCCGGACCCCCGCGCGCTGCCGAGCTCCCGGCCCTTCCACCGCAGCACGCCGCGGCGGGCGAGGCGGGAGGCGTCGAGGAACAGGCCGCCCGCGAGCATCCAGGACGCCGGGGCCAGCACCGCGCTCACCGCAGGCCCTCCGGTGACGCGCGTGGCCTGCAGGTGCCCGGCCGCCTGAGCCGCCCACCCGACCACTCCCGCGGCCACCAGCTGCGGTGACCGGCGGCGCAGCCCCGACACGACCGCCGCAGGCGGGGTCAGGCCGAACGCCACGTGCGCCACCCCGGCGGCGGCCAGCAGCGGCACCGACCGTCCGACGCCGATGGTGAAGCTCTTGCGGAACGACGCCCAGCCCGCGGGGAACGGGTCGATGCCGCGCGTGACCAGCGACGTGCCCGGTCGGGTGAAGCGCGTGCCGCCCCCGGCGTCCCGGACCGCGGTGGCCAGCGCGATGTCCTCGTTGCCGCGGGCGGACAGGGTCTCCCACCCGCCGACCTTGTCGAAGTAGGTGCGCCGCACCAGGATGCAGTGCCCGATGGCGAGTGCCCGGCGGCGGCCCGCCCGACCGCGCGGACTGGCGTTCTCGCTGATCAGCTGGGCGCCCGGCGGCATCAGCAGCGACCACACGAGCCCGGCCCCCGCGGGCGGCCCGCCGTGGATCGAGAGCAGTTCCAGGTCGTGGTCGGCCGCGGTGGCGAGCATCCGGGACACCAGGTCCGGCGCGGCCAGGGTGTCGGCGTCGAGGAACAGCAGCCACTCCCCGGGCGCGGCCGGGCCCGCGGCGCGCACCCCGGCGTGCATGGCGTGGACCTTCCCCAGCCACCCGGGCGGTGGCCCGTCGATGGAGACCACGGTGACCCGGTGGTCCGCCTCGGCGTGCCTGCGCGCGATCGCGCCGGTGGCGTCGGTGGAGCCGTCGTCGACCAGGAGGACCGACAGCGGGGCGTGAGTCTGTGCGCGCAGACCCGCGAGACAGCCGTCGAGGACCGCCTCCTCGTCACGGGCCGGGACGATCACCGTGACCGGCGGCGGTTGCGTCGCCAGTGGTGGCGCCGGGGGGGACAGCCGCGGCATGCCGCGCGCCTCCATGATGCAGTGGGCGGCGCGCACCACCGAGCCCACGGCGACGGCCACCGCCCCGACGTCCCGCACCGATCGCACGGGGTGATCCTCGCCCGGGACGACCCGCCGACGCCAACCGGGGTCCGTCGCCCCCGGCGTCGGGCGGACCCCGGCGACGTCGACTAGGTTTCCCGGCGTCCCCCACCCGCTCACGCTCACCCGTGGAGAACCGTGGCCCCCTCGTCCACCTACCGGCTGCAGTTCTCGAAGGACACCACCTTCGACGACGCGGTCGCGTTGCTGCCCTACCTCGACGCGCTGGGCGTCGGCGCGCTCTACGCCTCACCGCTGCTGGAGTCCGGGGCCGGTTCCGACCACGGCTACGACGTCGTCGACCCCACGCGGGTGTCGGCCGAACGCGGCGGGGAGGAGGGCAGGCGCAGGCTCGTGGCGGCGGTACGGGAGCACGGCCTGCAGTTCCTGCTCGACATCGTCCCCAACCACGTGGGCGTCGAGGTGGCGAAGGCGAACCCGTGGTGGTGGGACGTGCTGCGGCACGGGCGGGAGTCCGAGCACGCGGACGTCTTCGACATCGACTGGGACGCCGGGCCGATCCTGCTGCCCATCCTGGACGCTGCCGAGGACAGTGCGCTCTCCGAGCTCGTCGTGGAGGGCAGCGAGTCGGGGGATGGGGAGCTGCGCTACTACGAGCACGCCTTCCCGGTCGCCCCCGGCACCGGCCAGGGCACGGCGGCCGAGGTGCACGAACGGCAGCACTACCGGCTGGTGTCCTGGCGGCGCGGCGCGGCCGAGCTGACCTACCGCCGGTTCTTCGACGTCTCCACGCTGGCCGCGGTGCGCGTCGAGGTCCGCGAGATCTTCGACAAGACCCACGCCGCGGTGCTGGGCTGGGTGGAGGCGGGCGAGGTGGACGGCATCCGCGTCGACCACCCCGACGGCCTGTCCGACCCCGGGGCGTACGTGCGGCGGCTGCGCGCGGCGCTGGATCGCTCACCTCTGGGCCCCGACCGGTGGCTGCTGGTGGAGAAGATCCTCATGGTCGGCGAGGAGCTGCCCGCCTCCTGGCCGGTGGACGGCACCTCGGGCTACGAGGCGCTGCGCGAGATCGGAGGCGTGTTCGTCGACCCGGACGGCGCCGGGCTGCTCACCCAGCTGGCCGCCGAGCACACCGGGGCCCGGCGGTCGCTGCACGCCGTCGAGCACGACGCCCGCCGCGAGGTGGCCGCCACGATCCTCGCCGCGGAGGTGCGCCGCATCGCCGCGCTGGTACCGGTGCCGGACACGGCGCCGTCCACCGAGGAGGACCCCGGGCCCGCGGCCGAGCGGGTCCGCGACGCCGTCGCCGAGCTGCTCTGCGGGTTCCCCGGCTACCGCTCCTACCTGCCCGAAGGCCGCGCGGCGCTGGACACGGCCGTCACCGTCGCCCGCACCCACCGTCCCGACCTGGCCGACCTGCTCCTCGCGATCTCCGCGGCGATGCTCGCCGAACCGGGCGGCGAGCTCGCCACCCGCGTGCAGCAGACGTCGGGGATGGTGATGGCCAAGGGCGTGGAGGACACCGCCTTCTACCGCTGGAACCGCTTCGTCGCGCTCAACGAGGTGGGGGGTGACCCGTCGCGCTTCGGAGTCTCCCCCGCCGAGTTCCACACCGCGCTCGCCACCCGCGAGGCGTCGTGGCCGCGCACGATGACCACGCTGTCCACACACGACACCAAGCGTTCCGAGGACGTGCGCGCCCGCCTCGCCGTGCTCGCCGAGATCCCCGGCGAGTGGGCGCCGCGCCTGCGCCGCTGGTCGGCCCTGCACCCGTTGCCCGACCCGTCACTGGAGCTGCTGGCCTGGCAGAGCCTCGTCGGTGCGTGGCCGATCTCCGCCGAGCGCCTCGCGGGGTACCTGGGCAAGGCGTCGAAGGAGGCCAAGCTCGTCACCAGCCACGTCGATGCGGTGGCCGAGGTCGACGAGGCCGTGGCGGCCTGGCCCGCGGCGGTGCTCGCCGACGCGACGCTGGTGGCCGACGTCGAGGAGTTCGTCGCCCGCATCGCCGGGCCGGGGCGGTCGAACTCGCTGGGGCAGAAGCTGCTGCAGATCGCCGGGCCGGGGGTGCCCGACGTCTACCAGGGCACGGAGCTGTTCGAGTATTCGCTCGTCGCCCCCGACAACCGCCGGCCGATCGACTGGGCCGGCCGCAGCGAGCTGCTCAGGCGCCGCGACGAGGGTCTGCTCCCCGAGGTCGATGCCGACGGGGCCGCGAAGCTGCTGGTCACGGCCGCGGCGCTGCGGCTGCGGCGCTACCGGCCCGAGGTGTTCGACGGGTACCGCCCGCTGCACGCCGAGGGGCCCGCCGCCGCACACGCCGTGGCGTTCGCCCGCTCCCCCGCCCTCGTCGCGGTGGCCACGCGGCTGCCCGTCGGCCTCGCCGAGCGCGGCGGCTGGGCCGACACCGTCCTGCCGCTTCCCGGCGCCGCGGCCGACTGGCAGGACGTGGTCACGGGCGCGGCGGTGGAGGGCGGCGCCCCGCGGCTGGGCGAGGTGCTCGCCCGCTACCCGGTGGCGCTGCTCGTCCGCCCGGCCTGACGGTGCGTATCGGTGAGCAGAGCAGCTCTGCTCACCGATACGCACCGGCCTACCGGCGCAGCTCGCTCGCGGTGCTGCGCCACTGCACGGTGGGTGCGAGGGCGGTGCGGTGCACCCGGTCTCGATGCCGCTCGACGATCGGGAACAGCGACTCGATCAGGGTCCGCGAGAGCAGGTGCGGCTCCAGCCCGAGTGAGGGCAGGCCGGTGAACGTGACGTTGTAGTAGTGCTGGTCGGCCTCGACGCGCGGGTTGGCGACGTTCTCGACCTCGACGACACCGGGGAACGCGTCGGCCACGGTCTTGGCCATCTCGTGCACCGACATCGACTCGGTGAGCTGGTTGAACACCCGGAACTCACCGGGCTCGGCCGGGTGCACCGACGCGAGCCGGATGCACTCCACGGTGTCGCGGATGTCGATGACCCCGCGGGTCTGACCGCCCGAGCCGTACACCGACAGCGGCTCGCCGAGCACGGCCTGGATCACGAACCGGTTGAGCACCGTGCCGAAGACGGCGTCGTAGTCGAACCGGGTGGCCAGGCGGGGGTCCCGGGTGGTCTGCGGGGTCTGCTGCCCGTAGACGACGCCCTGGTTGAGGTCGGTGGCCCGCAGCCCCCAGATGCGGCAGGCGAACTCGATGTTGTGGCTGTCGTGCACCTTACTCAGGTGGTAGAACGACCCCGGCTTCTTCGGGAACAGCATCCGGTCCGTGCGCCCGTTGTGCTCGACGTCGAGCCAGCCCTCCTCGATGTCGATGTTGGGCGTGCCGTACTCGCCCAGCGTGCCCAGCTTCACGAGGTGGATCGACGGGTCGACCTCGGCGATGGCGTAGAGCACGTTGAGGTTGCCGATGACGTTGTTGTGCTGCGTGTGCACCGCGTGCGCACGGTCGATCATCGAGTACGGCGCCGAGCGCTGCTCGCCGAAGTGCACGATCGTGTCGGGTGCGAACCGGCGCACGACGTCGACCACGAAGTCGCCGTCGACGAGGTCACCCACGAAGGTCTCGATGCGGCGCCCCGTCAGCTGCTCCCAGACGGCGGTGCGCACCTCCAGCGGCTCGATCGGCACGAGGCTGTCGACGCCCATCTCCTCGTCGTAGGAGCGGCGCAGGAAGCTGTCGACGACGCCGACCTCGTCCCCGCCGTCGGACAGATGCAGCGCGGTGGGCCACCCGAGATAGCCGTCTCCGCCCAGGACCAGGACCCGCACGTCGTCTCTCTTCCGATCGAGGATCTTTCGGCGACCTCACACTAGGGTTCGTGGTGGTCCGGCGCTCGCGGGGACGGTCGGCGTCACATCTCGGGGCCGATGCCGACGGCGGCCGATCGGGGGACGACGCGCGGTCTCTCAGCCTGCTGTGAGTCGCGCCCCGGGCCGCGGACAGGCGAAGTCCGGGAGTGCGACATCCGCACGTTCCACGGAGGCACCGGCCCTCGCGAACCCCAGTTGGATCGTGTCGCCGGTTCGCGAGGTCCAGACCGAGAGCGGAGCGCCGTCGGCATTCGACGGCCACGGGGTACCGAGGTGGCAGACGACGAGGTCCTGCACGTCGGACAGGAGGTGGTGAGCGAAGACGCGGATGTCCTCGGCGTCGCCGGCGCTCGTCAGGTGCACTCCGTGCGTGGCGATGGTCCGGCTCGACTCCGTCGACACCAGGACCACCTGCTCCGCGGTGCCGACCAGCGACAGCGACGTCGGCATCAGGCCCTTCAACGACTCGGTGACGTGTGTCAGACAGACGGCGGCGGCGATGGCACCGCTGATCATCGCCATGACGCCCAGCCCAGCATGCCGCCGGCGAGCTCAACAGACCGGGATGCCGAGCTTCACTCGATCGTGGCAGGGGCCAGGATCCAGCCAGATCGCCGGTCGCCGCGAGCCGGGCGGCGTCGTCGGCTGGACGGCAGGATGTGCGTCCGTGAGCGATTTCGAGGTGTGGGCCCCCCACCGCAACCAGGTCCGGGTACTCGTCGACGGCGTGGGCCACGCGATGGCCCGCGACGGCGGCGGCTGGTGGCACGCGGACGTGGCCGACGCCGGCCCGGGCACCGCGTACGCGTTCCTGCTCGACGACGACGAGACCCCGCTGCCCGACCCGCGCTCACGGTGGCAGCCCAGCGGGGTGCACGGGGCGTCCCGGGTGTACGACGCCGACGCCCACCGCTGGGCCGACGGCGCCTGGACGGGCAGGCAGCTCGCGGGCAGCGTCCTCTACGAGCTGCACATCGGCACGTTCACCCCCGAGGGCACGTTCGACGCCGCCGCCAAACGCCTGGACCACCTCGCCGGGCTCGGCGTCGATCTCGTCGAGGTGCTGCCCGTCAACGCCGTCGACGGACCGCGGAACTGGGGGTACGACGGCGTCGGCTGGTACGCGGTCACCGAGAACTACGGCGGCCCCGACGCGTTCAAGCGCTTCGTCGACGCCTGCCACGTGCGCGGGATGGGCGTCGTGCTCGACGTCGTCTACAACCACCTCGGGCCCTCGGGCGCCTACCTGGACCGCTTCGCCCCGTACTTCGCGGGCAGCAACATCTGGGGTCCGTCGGTCAACCTCGACGGGCCCCACTCGGAGCCGGTGCGCCGATTCGTGATCGACAACGCACTCCTGTGGCTGCGCGACTTCCACGTCGACGGCCTGCGCCTCGACGCCGTGCACGCCCTGCACGACGAGCGCGCCACCCACGTGCTGGAACAGCTCGCGATCGAGGTCGAGGCACTGTCCACGCACACCGGCCGCCCGCTGTCGCTGATCGCCGAGTCCGACCTCAACGACCCGCGGATGGTCACCGCGCGCGAGGCGGGCGGGTACGGCCTGACCGCCCAGTGGTGCGACGACGTCCACCACACCCTGCACTCCGCCCTCACCGGCGAGGGGCAGGGCTACTACGCCGACTTCGCCACCGCCGGGCTGACCGGGCTCGCCCACGTGTTCACCCGCGCGTTCCTGCACGAGGGCACATGGTCGAGCTTCCGGCAGCGGCCACACGGCGCGCCCGTCGACACCCGGCGCATCCCCGGGCACCGGTTCCTCGCCTACCTCCAGAACCACGACCAGATCGGCAACCGCGCCACCGGCGACCGGCTCACCCAGACCCTCTCCCCCGGCCTGCTCGCCTGCGGGGCGGCGCTGGTGTTCGGCTCCCCGTTCACCCCGATGCTGTTCATGGGCGAGGAGTGGGGTGCGCGGACGCCCTGGCAGTTCTTCTCGCACTTCCCCGACGCCGGGCTACGCGAGGCCGTGCGCACGGGCCGCACGGCGGAGTTCGCACAACACGGTTGGGGCGACGCCGACGTGCCCGACCCCAACGCGGAGTCGACCTTCCTCGACTCGAAGCTCGACTGGGACGAGCCGCTACAGGAGCCACACGCCACCCTGCTGCAGGTGCACCGCGAGCTGATCGCGCTACGCCGCGCGTGGCCGGAGCTCTCCGACCCGTGGCTCGACGAGGTGGACGTCGACGTCGACGAGGCGGCCCGCACCGTCGTCCTGCACCGCGGACGGCTGCGGGTGGCCGCCAACCTCGGCCCGGACCCCGTCACCCTCGCCCTGCGTGCCCCGGTCGGCCGCATCCTGCTGGCCAGCGAGCCGGTGGAGGGCCGGGCGGACGCGGTGACCCTGCGACGGGAGTCCTTCGCGATCGTCCAAGTCGGCTAGGACGCACATCCCGCGCGAACCGAACCTGGTTGCTGCTCGATCGCCGACCGGCTGCGATGGGGTTCCCGTTCGCACTGCGGGAGCCGCGGGGTCAGCGCTTGTGCGGCATGACGAACTCGGTCATGTCGAGCGCCACCGGCCACGGAGCCGTGGGCTCGCCGCGCTCCCCGGGGCCCAGCTCGGCATCGAGCACGTAGCCGCCGGTGGCCGGGTCGAGCCGGAAGGCCTGTAGGCGCGGGCCGTCGTCGACGCGCCAGAAGTAGGGGATCCCCTGCTCGGCGTAGACGGCCGGTTTCGCCACCCGGTCCAGGGTGACCGACGACGGCGAGACGATCTCCACGACGAGTAGGACACCGCCCGGGTCGTAGGCGTAGTCGTGGTACGGGGTGTCGCGGTGCACGACGGTGAGGTCGGGAACGTACAACCGGCGCAGGCCGACGTGCACCCCGACGTTCTGCAAGAGGTAGACGTCGTCGGGGGCGTTGGCCGTCAGTGCGCGGTCGACCACCCGGGCTTCCCAGCCATGGTTGTCGCTCGGCGGTGGAACCACGTGCATCACCCCGTCGTGCAGCTCCCGGCGCAGGCCGTCGTCCGGCTCGAAGGACAGGTCCGACGCGCTGAGCAGGCCTGTCACACGTGCTGCGGTCACCGCACACCCCCTGAGTCGAGGCCGATGTTAGTGCTCGCCGACGAACAACGCCCGATTCGGCGTTCCTGATCTCTCGTCCTGTGCTATCGCAACTGTTCGCGGTTGCGTCTGGCCACCCTGGACCGCCGGCCAGCGCCATGATCACCGGTTCGGGAGCGTTTCCGGTCAGATTCGGCCGTAAACCCGCCCAATCGATGATCATGGCGTCGGTCAGAGCAGGCCGAGGCCCTTGACCGCGTCGCGCTCCTCGGTGAGCTCGGTGACGCTGGCGTCGATCCGCTCGCGCGAGAAGTCGTTGATCTCCAGGCCCTGGACGATCTCCCACCGCCCGTTCACCGACGTGACCGGGAACGAGGAGATGATGCCCTCGGTCACTCCGTAGGAGCCGTCGGACGGGATGGCGGCGGAGGTCCAGTCGCCCTCGGGGGTGCCGTTGACCCAGTCGTAGACGTGGTCGATGGCCGCGTTGGCCGCCGACGCCGCCGACGATGCGCCACGCACCTCGATGATCTCGGCGCCGCGCTTCGCGACCCGCGGGATGAACTCGTCGCGCAACCAGGACTCCTCGACCTGCTCGGCGGCGGTCCGGCCGCCGACCTCGGCGTGGTAGAGGTCGGGGTACTGGGTGGCCGAGTGGTTGCCCCAGATCGTGAGCTTGGAGATGTCGGTCAGCGGCACCGCCAGCTTGCCCGCCAGCTGCGCGAGT
>JAKDLE010000885.1 GCA_030453005.1 Pseudonocardia sp.
CAGGCGAGCAGGCCCCCTCTCCGTGTGCCCAGCCTCATCGTGCCCAGCCTCATCGCGGCGCGAAGGTCATCGCGGCGACCCACTTCGTGTTGTGCACGCCGGGGTTGGCGGGCACGATCACGCGGGCGGGGAAGCCGTGGTCGAGGGAGAGATCCACCCCGTTGACGCGCAGCGCGAGCAGCGAGAGCGGGTCGAGGATCTGGTTGCGGCGCAGGGTCGCCGCGGCGAAGGCGCCGCCCCGCTCGACCGACTCGACGAGCACCGACGCCGCGCCGGGCAGCCCGACCAGCCCGGCCAGGTCGATCAGCCGCACCCCGGACCAGGACTGGGCGTCGGTGGACCAGCCCTCGACGCACGCGATCGGCAGCTCCGCGTCGTGCTGGGGCAACGCGAGCAGCTCGGCGCGGGAGAGCACGAGCGGCTCGCCGTCGCCGCGCAGCTCCAGCCGCCAGTCGGCCCCGGTGCGGGCCGCGGTGACCCCCGCCGACGCGGCGGTCTTGTTGATCTGGAAGTCGTTCGGCCCGTCGCCGAGCACCTGGCCGCGCGGGGCGAGCAGCGCGGTGCGGCGCAGCGGCCCGCCGAGGCTCTGCCCGACCGTCACCACGAGCAGCGTCAGCGAACCCGCCCCGACCAGGCCGAGGGCCCCGCGCCGGGACATCGTCGGCGGCGCCGGGTCGGTGGCGACCAGGCCGTGCTCGTCGGGCGGTTCGGGCCGGGTCCCGGCGGTGCCGGTGCGCAGCTCGGTGCGCAGGCTGCGCGAGCGCAGGGCCCGCACCATGAGCGGGATCCGGAACGCGACGTGCACGGTGAACGCGGCGATGAACACCCACGCGCCGTAGAGGTGCAGCGAGTAGAACGACCCCGGGAACGCGTACCAGTACTGGATGTTGATGATGCCGGTGGCGAACTCGAAGATCGCCGACCCGACCAGGAGGAACAGGCTCGCGCGCTCCAGCGCCTGGGCGACCGACCGCGCGGGCGGCCAGATGAACAGCTTCGGGATCACCGACCACAGCTTCGCCAGCAGCACCGGGACCAGCACGATCCCGAGCGTCACGTGCACGCCCTGGTTGAGTCGGTAGAGCCAGACCGGACGGGTCGGCCAGGCGAACAGGTACCAGCCGAGCAACCCCCGGCCGGGGGTGAGGTCGTTGCCGGGCAGGTCGGGGTTGTAGGCCGCGTAGGAGGCGAGGCCGGTGAGGAACAGGACCGTCATCCCGACGAGCAGGACCAGACCGAGCACCGAGGTCAGCCAGGGACCGCGCAGCGGGCTGCGCCAGTGGCTGGACCGGCTGATCACGGACGCGACGCTACCTGCTCAGTACACCGCTGCACCCTTACCACGCTCTTACCCCGACCCGTTGCGCGGCCGGTGTGCAGCGCGCCGAAGATGAGCAGCGACTCGACCACTCCAGTGGAACAGCTCGAGGCCGACGTGATGGTCGGGCCGGCCAGCACGGCGAGCGCGAAGGTCCGCAGGCTCAGCGGCGAACCGACGAAGTGCATCGCCGCCTCGATGGTCTGGTCGTGCAGCTCGGGGAACGCGGCGATGACGACCCACATGATCGACCAGCCCCCGGCCAGGTTCGTCACCAGCGTCCCGCTCCACAGCTTCGCGAGCTGCGCCGGGGTCGCCCGCTTCGCGACGACCGCGGTGATCGGGACCAGGAAGTCCTCGGTGAACAGCTCGCTGCGACCCAGCAGCAGGGCCAGCAGGCCGATGGAGAACGCCAGCCCGCCGAGCAGGACGCTGCCGGTCGCCTGGCGCACCACGAGGTAGGCCAGTACGCCGACGGCGATCGAGCTCGGTCCCGGACCGGTCCTCGCCTGCCTGCCGATCGTTGCCCGGCACAGGTCAGTAGACGGTGTCGTCGATGGCGGTGG
>JAKDLE010000886.1 GCA_030453005.1 Pseudonocardia sp.
GACGCTCGCTGTTGGCGTGCTCCTCGATCACCCCCGGGTCAGCGCGGTAGGAGTCGAGCGCGCGAGATGTCTGCTCGCGGACGACGTCCATCACATCGCGAGGACGGGGGGACGCATGTGTGCCGTGCTCGTCCGGTGTCACCGAGGACCTCCGGGCCGAGGTGACGGACCGCGGATACACAGGCAGTCGGTGGTCACCGCTCGTTGCCCCCAACCGTCGTCGCCCGGAAGTGGGCGCAGCTCCCACAGCCCACGACATGCGACATCGAGCATAGTCACCGTCGTCGATTCGTCCGATCGGCGACACGATCGGGCGACCCGGGGCCGCTGATCACGCGCATCGGGTCCTCGTGTGCCGAGGGCGTCTCGGATTCCCGTCCACGTCGTCGGGTCGCGTTCGCCAGACTGAACCCACGGGGGACCGAGAAGCGAGATATGAGTGCATGCGATGCATCCGCAGTGTGGTCGATGCGTGGTCGCTGCGGAACGGGGGCGTTCCTTAGGATCGGCGCGGCCGCGTAGTTCGTAGTGCGTTGATCTGCGGATCTAGCACGCTCGGGCGCGCGAGCGAGTGGGCCGGACGCGGTGACCACGCTTCCGCAGCGCCTGACTGGTGCCATCCGCGGCCGTGGAGCGCAACGAGCAGCGTCGTGAATCGGCGCGTCGTCGGGTGCCGGCAGAGGGTCCGCGGCAGCGGCAGATCGTCGTGCGCTTCTCCGATGCGGAGCTGGTCGTGGTCCGGGAACGCGCTGGCCTGGCCGGTCTTGCGGTGGGCGCCTGGGTCGGTCAGACGGTGCTCGGTGTCGCGAAGCGCGGGTCGGACATCGTGGTCGGCCTACCGGATCTGCTGCGGTTGCACGCGGACGTGGTTTCCGTCGAACGCGCCGCGAGGGCCGTTGGTGCTGAGCAGGTGAATGTAGCGCAGATGCTCGTTCGGCTTGACGCCGCAGTCGATGCGGTCGTCGCCGACCTCGACCGGCCGCGCCAATGATCACGAAGGTGGTGCACGGGTGGAGGGTCGGCGGGTTGATCGCCTACCTGATGGGGCCGGGCCGCGCGCAGGAGCACGTGCGTCCGCGGGTCGTGGCGAGTTGGGACGGGCGGGACGCCGCGTGGCAGCCACCTCTACTCGGTGATGGCGAGTCGGGCCGGGATCTCGGGCCGGTGATCCGGGCGCTGCGCGCACCTGCGGTGGCCGCTGGCTTGCCCGAGCACGACGATGAGGGCAAGCGTGGATACGTGTGGCACTGCTCGGCACGGCTGGCGGGCGGTGACCGGGTGTTGTCGGACGCCGAGTGGGCCGAGGTCGCTCGGGAGCTGCTCGACGGCGCCGGGGTCGCGGCCCGGGACGATGCGTGCGGGCCGCGGTGGGTGGCGATCCGGCACGCCGATGACCACATCCACATCGCGGTGGTGCTGGTGCGGCAGGACGACTGCCGGCGGATCTGGCCCAGCCGTGACTATCCGCGGTTGCGGGAGGCGGCGCAGCGGATCGAGCGGCGGCTGGGGTTGACGGTGACCGCGTCGGCGGACGGGACGGCGGCGCGCGCTCCGGGACGTGGGGAGCTGGAGAAGGCGCGCCGGCAGGGCCGGGAGCCGGCGCGGGTTGCGCTGGCCCGGGCGGTTCGCACTGCGGCCGTGGCGTCTGATGGCGTCGCCGGGTTCGTCTCGGCGCTGGAGGGCGCCGGGTACCTGGTGGAGCTGCGGCGGGCGCCGTCGGGCGATCCACTGGGCTACAAGATCGCCCGCCGCGGCGATGTGAGCGCCGCCGGCGGGACGGTGTTCTACAGCGGGAGCAAGCTGGCCCCGGATCTGTCGTTGCCGCGGTTGCTGCGGGGCTGGGAGGAGGCCGCGCGGGGTTCGGACGCGGCGGCGCCGGT
>JAKDLE010000078.1 GCA_030453005.1 Pseudonocardia sp.
GCGCTCCTCGCTGAACGTGGTGGAACGGATCCCGAATGTGCTACATCCGGCGTTCGAATGCGACGGATGTTGTCGAACAAGGGGGGCGGTGTCAACTGTCCGGGTGAACGAAGCGGCACGTCACTACCCGATCGTGACCCAGCCGACCCCGTTAGGCTGCACGCGTGGACATCTCACGGAACTACGGCGGGCACACCGATCCCGGCGGCGCGGCCATCCGGCGCGAGCTCGACGGGCTGAGCATCAGCAAGGTATCGGTCGGCCCGATGGACAACAACGCCTACCTGCTGGTGTGCGCGCAGACCAACGAGGCGCTGTTGATCGACGCCGCCGCGGAGCCTGACCGGCTCGCCGACCTGGTCGGCGCGGCGGACGACCGGCCCGCGCTGCGCCACGTCGTCACCACCCACCAGCACTGGGACCACTGGCAGGCCCTCGGCGCCGTCGCGGGCATGTTCGAGACCCGTCAGATCGCTCACCCGCTCGACGCCGGTGAGCTGCCGATCCCCATGGACGAGCTCGTCGAGGACGGCGCCACGGTCCGGTTCGGCGAGCTGGAGCTCGAGGTCCTGCACCTGCGCGGGCACACCCCCGGCTCGATCGCCCTGCTCTTCCGCGGCGCCGACCGCCCGCACCTGTTCACCGGCGACTCCCTGTTCCCCGGCGGTCCCGGCAAGACGAACAGCCCCGAGGAGTTCGGCTCGCTGCTCACCGACCTGGAGAAGCGCGTGTTCGACCGGCTGCCCGACGAGACCTGGGTCTACCCCGGCCACGGCGACGACACCACGGTCGGCGCCGAGCGGCCCAGCCTTCCGGAGTGGCGCGACCGCGGCTGGTGAACCGGCTCACCGGTGCGTGGAGCACCGGCGCCGGCCTTCGTTGACGTCGGGCGCAACGGACGGGCAGCACACGGCGCGCTACCGGGACCGATAGACGTCCGCCCGATGAGCGGCGTGAAGCACCCGCACGATCCCGTTCTCGTCGTCGACTCGTGGATCAACCGGTAGGGGCCGCGGCGGGCGGACCAGCGCCCGGCCTGCTTTCCACCCAGCGGTTTCCCGACTCTGTGCGACTGCCGCAGCAACGGCCCGAGCGCGAACTCCACGATCGCCGCCGCGGCACGGTCTGGCAACCGGGCCAGAGCGCGCTCGGCGCTGCGGGCCATCCGCAGCTCGAACCGGTCAACCGGTTCGCTCACCGTCCGGGCAGGTAGCGCCGGGCCAGCTCGTCGGCGCCGACCCAGTCACCGGAGTCGATCTCCGCCGCGGCCACGTCGAGCGCGGCCGCCAGGCCCGGTGTACTGAGGACGTCGATCGTCTCCTCGATGGCCGCGAGGTCGTCGACCGAGAGGATGACGACCTCAGGTCGCCCGTTGCGCGTGACGACGACGCGCTGGTGCGTGCTCGAGATGTCGTCGAGCACTGCTGAGAGCCGTGCCTTGACATCCGCGAGCGGCAGCGTGGTCATGACCGAATTCTAGTCATGAGCGCTGCTTCCGCCCGCTCACCGGAGTGTTCACCGCTGCGGTGACTCGCCGTTCCCCGGCGGCCCCGGCAAGACGAACAGCCCCGAGGAGTTCGGCTCGCTGCTCACCGACCTGGAGAAGCGCGTGTTCGACCGGCTGCCCAACGAGACCGGGGTCTACCCCGCGAAGATCGCCGCAACCGGGACATCCCCGCCACCGGTGGCGGGGATGTCCCGATCCTGATGATCTTCAAGACCGCGGACACCGCGCCCTGCGTCGACTGAGCCCCGTCGAGGACAATGTCGCCTCGTGACCGACAGCCCGGATGCCCCCGAGAATTTCCCCGCGCCCGAGAGCCCGGTCGGCTCCTTCCCCCGCCGACAGGCCCGCACCCGGCGCTTCACGCTCGGCGCCCCGCGCGGCGTCACCGTCTCCCCCGACGGGCGCCGGGTGGTGTTCCTCCGCAGCCGGGGTGGCACCGACCCCGTGACCTGCCTGTGGACGCTCGACGCGGCCACCGGGCAGGAGCGGCTCGTGGCCGACCCCGGCGACCTGGGCGGCGGCTCGCCCGACGGCGCGGACCTGCCGCCGGAGGAGCGGGCCCGACGGGAGCGCAGCCGCGAGCAGGCGGGCGGCATCGTCGCCTACGCCACCGACTCGGACGTCACCACGGCGGCGTTCACCCTCGGCGGGGAGCTCCACGTCACCGACCTCGCCGCAGGCGTCACCGTCGCGCTCGACTCCCCCGGCGGGGTCGTCGATCCCCGGCCGGACCCGTCGGGCCTGCGCATCGCCTACGTCAGCGGCGGGGCGCTGCACGTCCACGACCGGCACGCCGCCACCACCACCGTGCTCGCCCGGCCCGACGGCCCCGGCGTCACCCACGGGCTGGCCGACTTCGTCGCCGCCGAGGAGATGGGCCGGATGCGGGGGTTCTGGTGGTCTCCCGACGGTGACGCCCTGCTGGTCTCCCGGGTCGACACCGCCCCGGTCCGGCGCTGGTACATCGCCGATCCGGAGAACCCGGAGCGCACCCCGACGGAGATCGCCTACCCCGCCGCGGGCACGCCCAACGCCCTGGTGACGTGCGAGGTCATCGCACTCGACGGCGCCCGCACGACAGTCGGGTGGGGCGCCGACGAGTACCTCGCCCGCGTGTACTGGGACGGGCACGGCCTGCTCGTCACCACCGCTCCCCGTGACCAGACGGCGCTGCGCACCTGGTTGGTCGACCCCGGCACCGGCGCGACGCGGCTGCGCCACGAGCAGACCGACCCGGCCTGGGTGGACGTCGTGCCCGGGGTGCCTGCGCACACCGCGGCGGGCGAACTGGTCACCGTCGAGGCCCGGGACGGGGCGTACCGGCTGGTCGTCGACGGCGCCCCGGTCACCCCGGGCACGCTGCAGGTCCACGACGTGGTCGACGTCGACGGCGACGTGGTGCTGTTCCGGGCGAGCACCGACCCCGTGTCCACGGGGCTGTGGACGTGGGGCCCCGAGGCCGGTGTCACCGCGGTCGCGACGGCACCGGGGATGCACCACGGCCGCCTCGTGGGCGGCACGCTCGTCGTCACGAGGGCCGACCTGGACACCGACGGCAGCCGCACCACCGTCCGGTGGCCCGACGGCGACGCCGAGCTCGTGATCACCTCGCACGCCGAGTCCCCCGGGTTCGTCCCGCGCGTCACGCTGCTCATCCGGGGGGAGCGGGAGCTGCGCACCGCACTGCTGCTGCCCTCGTGGCACACCCCCGGCACGTCGCTGCCCGTGCTGATGGACCCCTACGGCGGCCCGCACTCCCAGCGGGTCGTGGCCCAGCGCGGCGCGTACCTGACCAGCCAGTGGTTCGCCGAGCAGGGCTTCGCGGTCGTCGTCGTCGACGGCCGGGGCACGCCGGGACGCGGCCCGGTGTTCGAACGGGCCGTGCACGGCGACCTGGCGGGCCCGGTGCTCGACGACCAGGTGGACGCCCTGCACGCGGTCGCCGCGCAGCACCCCGACCTCGACCTGAGCCGCGTCGGGATCCGCGGCTGGTCCTTCGGCGGGTACCTCGCGGCGCTGGCCGTGCTGCGCCGCCCCGACGTGTTCCACGCCGCGGTCGCGGGAGCCCCCGTCACCGACTGGTCGCTCTACGACACCCACTACACCGAGCGCTACCTCGGGCGGCCCGACACGCACCCGGACGCCTACGCCCGCTCGTCGCTGCTCGACGACGCTCCCGCGCTGATCCGCCCGCTGCTGCTGATCCACGGGCTGGCCGACGACAACGTGGTGGCCGCGCACACGCTGCGGCTGTCCTCCGCACTGCTCGCCGCGGGCCGCCCGCACACCGTGCTGCCGCTCTCGGGGGTCACCCACATGACGCCGCAGGAGGTCGTGGCGGAGAACCTGCTGCGGCTGCAGGTGCGGTTCCTCCGCGATGCGCTGCGGCCGGGTGGAGCGGCAACCGAGGCCGGTCCTCCGTCCACGGTTTCCTCTCGCGCACGGCGCCGGTAGCGTCGAGCGAAGGGGAATAGGAGGAGCAGGCGAAGAAGATCAGGCACCGGACGGCCGTCTCATCGGTATGGAGCGCATGACCACCAGGACCACGTCGGAGACCACGAGATGGATCTGCGAGCCCTGCGGATTCATCTACGATCCCGAGGAAGGTGACCCGGACGGCGGCATCGACCCGGGAACGCCCTTCGAGGACATCCCCGACGCCTGGATGTGCCCCATCTGCGGTGCCACCAAGGCGGACTTCCGCGAACTGGAGCCGGGCGAGTTCCCGGAGAACTGAGGACGTCGAGCCATGATCACCGGATACGGCCACTTCGCGCAGCTCGCCGAAACGCTGCAGTGGGACGAGACGGAGATCGACTTCTCGGCCGACCGGGAGGCCTGGCCACAGCTCACGGACGCCGAGAACGCCCAGATCCTCGGCCTGATCGCGGGCTTCGTCATCGCCGAGAATGCGGTGTCCACGCAGCTCGGTGCGTGGCAGATGGTCGCGACCGACGACTCGATGAAGAAGGTCTTCCAGGCTCAGATCCGGGACGAGGTCCGCCACAACCGATTCTTCGACCTGGTCGCAGCCGAGGTCGCCTGCGTCCCCGGGGACGACCGCGACGCCCGCCGGGACGCCCTGCGCGCCCACGCCGGCACCGAGCTCGTCGACCTCTTCGAGGAGCGCCTCCCGGCCACCGCCCAGCGGCTCGCCGATGGCCACGAGGACCTGACCGACGCGGTCGGGCTCTACCACATGGTGATCGAGGGCGTGGTCCTCGTGGCGGGACAGCACGCCATGCTCGACGCGCTCGAGGGCCTGTCCGTCGGGCTGCCGGGTGTGCGCAAGGGGATGGAGCTGGTCCTGCGCGACGAGCGCTGGCACATCGGGTTCGGGTCGCGCATCGTCCAGACCGCCGACATCGGCGGGGACCAGGCCGAAGCCATGCTCGAACAGGGGGAGATGGCCGCGAAGGTGTGGGGGGACCTCATCACGCCCGCGGCGATCGAGACCGCGATGCGGCAGCACCGGCGCCGGCTCAAGGCCGCAGGAATCAAGTTCTGGTGACCACCGGTTCCTGCGCGACGCCTCGGTCGATCCGCGGCCTACCGACGAGGTGGGTCGCGCCCGGAGCCGGGCACGCGCGCGACCGAACCGGTCACACGCACCTGCGCCACTAACCCAACGGGTAGGTCGCGAAATCGGTCTGCTGCTCGTGGCCCGCGCCGCCCGCCGGACCGGGACCAGACCGCCGCTCGGCCGGCGCCCCGGCACCGCGGACGGCCCGACGACCGTCCCGGACTTCCCGGAGGCCCACCCGGGATCACGGGCGAGCCGGCCGTCACCAGAAGGCTGTCCCCGGCCGTGTCGACGCACGGAGCCGGGTCGGTCCCCCGGGCCACGCGGCGGCACCGACACCGGAACGCGCTCCGAGGAACCACACTGATTCGTCCGCACACGCGGGCCGCGACGGGCGGCGGAGAAATGCCGCGCGGCGGGCGTCGGCGGTACAGCCGAAGCACCGGTCGGCGCAGTATCCACTCAGGACCGACCGGCGGCCCGTCCGGCGGGCCCCGCGGGAGCACCCCCACGTCACGGCGACAGGGCGGCCCGCGAACGACCGAGGACCGCTGCGGCCGGTGAGCCGCGCGACCGCGACCGGCGACCATTCGCTGACCCCATCCGCGCTGCTTCGAGAAAAAGCGGAGAATCCTCGACCGCTGCCGCCGACCGGAATGGCTGAAGGGCTCTTCAACGATGTCAGAACGGCGGGGATCGCCGATATCGCTCGCGGTTCCCCCCACGTTCGCGCCGATCGACCGGTCCGGCGGGCCACCGGTCCCAGAGGCGCGCCGAGTACGGCACGGCGGGGCGCGCCCATCCGGCCGGCGAGCGTCCATTCGGGTGAGTGCCCCGGTCGCGGCGGCCGTTCGCGCCCGGCGCAGCCACCCCGTGACGGGGCGCTGACCAGCACGGGCGCGCCCGACCGAGCCGGAGCCACGACGTCAGGCAGACTCCGGGGCCTCGGACCGGACGTCCTCGGCGCCTACCGAACCGTCGCGGCCACCCGACTCCCGAGACCGGACCCGACGTGTCCGCTCGCACCCCCGGCCGCACGCGGGTTCGCCGGATTGTCCTCAATAGACTGTCCACATTCGCCATTTGAGCGGTCCGCCGCGCGAAGGTCGATCGACTTCTCGTTCGACACACGTCGGGGTTGACGTTCGCACGGGGCGGTGTGAAGGTCATCACGTACTCCGCGGCAACACGCGTTTCGGGAGGAATGAAGTCGATGACGACAACTTCAGGCGATAGAGCGGCCCAACTGGCCGAGGCGGGCCTGGATGGGCAGAACAGGACCGCACTGGGTCGAGTGCTCGGTACCGGAAGCATCGGGTACGCCGAGGAGGGGCCCGACGGCAAGATGACCGCCACCGTCCGGATCCCCGAGGACGAGCTGTGCTGGGAGCCCGGGACCCTCATCCTGCCGCACGGCGGCGACCTCGAGCTCACGCTCATCAACGACGACAAGAACACCCACTGTGCCGTGCTGCCCAACAACGGGGACCCCAAGATCATCTGGTTGGTGAACCACGCCAAGGGGACGGCCTCTCTGAACCTGGACGGCCCGGGCACCTACTACTACGGCTCCACGACCGGCAACGACGAGGGCCGCGGCCTGACCGGGGCGATCGTGATCGGCGGGGAAGTCCCCGACGAGGCCAAGCTCGACCGTCCCCCGCAGCCGCGCCCGTAGAGAAGGAGCAGACGATGACCGACTACGTCGACGCAGGCGCAGCCATTCCGCATCAGCAACTCAGCGCCGTCAAGGGAAGCGCGCCGGCCACCGGGAACGTGGACTACGAGCGGATCCAAGGCGCCCGCTCGGAGCCGCAGAACTGGCTCACCTACTACGGCACCTACGACGGTCAGCGCTACAGCGACCTGGACCAGGTCAACAAGGACAACGTCAAACGGCTGTCCCCGGCGTGGGTGTTCCAGGCCGGCGCGACGGGCATGCAGTCCGGCGCGTCGACCTACTCGTTCGAGGCCTCCCCGATCGTCGTGGAGGGGGTCATGTATGTCTCCGGCCCGGACGGCCGGTGCTGGGCCCTGGACGCCGTGACCGGCGAGGAACTCTGGCGCTATAAGCACGCCTCCCCCTACGACGTCTCGCTGTGCTGCGGGAACGTCAACCGGGGCGTGGCCGTGGGGCACGGGAAGGTCTACATGGCCACCCTCAACGCCCACGTCGTCGCGCTGGACGCGACGACCGGCGAGAAGGTCTGGGACACCACCGTCGGTGACGTGCGGGCCGGGGAGAGCCGCACCGTGGCGCCGCTGATCGTGAAGGACATGGTCGTCGTCGGGAGCTCCGGCGGGGAGTTCGGGACCCGCGGGTGCCTCGACGCGCTCGACGCCCAGACCGGCGAGCGCCGCTGGCGCAGCTACATGATCCCCAAGCCCGGCGAGCCCGGGTCCGAGACCTGGCCGGACGACGGCGAGGCGTGGCAGCGCGGCGGTGCGAACTGCTGGGTCACCCCCACCTACGACCCGGAGCTGGAGCTGCTCTACCAGGGCACGGGCAACCCGGCGCCCGACTTCGACGGCGCCGTGCGCCCCGGCGACAACCTCTACACCGACAGCATCGTCGCGATCGACGTCAACACCGGTCAGATCCGCTGGCACTACCAGTGCACCCCGCACGACCTGTGGGACTACGACTCCACGATGGAGAACCTCCTGTTCGACGCCCCCGACGGGCGCAAGCTGCTCGCGCACGCGGACAAGAACGGGTACTTCTTCGTTCTGGACCGCACCAACGGCGAGCTGGTCCGGGTGTTCCCGTTCGTCGACCGGATCACGTGGGGTGAGATCACCCCCGAGGGCAAGGTCACGCCCAAGGTGTACCCGGACGAGGAGGGCGTGCCGGTGCACTTCTGGCCGGGGCCCGCCGGGGGCAAGGAATGGACCCACATGGCCTACAGCCGCCAGACGGGTCTGATCTACGTGCCGGTGCAGGAGGTCGGGGCGACCGCCACTCGCAGGCGCCGCGAGTTCAAGGAGAGCATCCCCTACTGGGGCGCGGGCGTCGCCGTGGACCTCGAGGACTTCTACGGCTACGTGGCCGCCATCGACCCGGTCTCCGGCGAGGAGAAGTGGCGCTGGCGCAACGAGTACCCGATGTGCGCCTCGACGCTGGTCACGGCAGGCGGGCTGGTGTTCCAGGGCACGCCGACGGGTGAGTTCGTCGCCCTGGACGCCGAGACCGGCGAGAAGCTGTGGCAGTTCCAGTGCGGGAGCGGGCACCACAGCAGCCCCAGCACCTACAGTGTCGACGGCAGGCAGTACTTCGCGGTCCCGACCGGATGGGGTGGCTGGATCGAGGGGTTCCTCCCCGGGTTGCTCGGTGCCGCCGCGGGCGACGCGCTGTTCGTCTTCGCCCTGCCCCAGGACTAGACCCACCGCACACTGGACGACGCGGAACACCGCAGGAGGGAGGTGACGGCACATGGAGCGTCTCGCGCAGTGGGAGGCCCCCGACTTCGAGGAGATCGGGTGTGCGCCCGAGGTGACGATGTACATCGCCCGCTCGGAGGCCTGAGGCCGACGGACAGGTGAACGTGGAGGGGCGCCCGAGTTGGTACCCGCGCCCCACCCCGCCTCCCCCCCCCACCCAAACCC
>JAKDLE010000887.1 GCA_030453005.1 Pseudonocardia sp.
GCGTGGAAGCCGAGGAGCTCGCGGGCCCGGGCGGGGTCGGCCACCACGTGGCGGACGTCGCCTGGTCGCGCGCCGCCCACGATCACCGGCTCCGGGCCGCCGACGGTCGCGGCGAGGGCGCGGGCGAGGTCGCCGATCGTGTGCGGCTCCCCGGAGCAGACGTTCACCGGCACCAGCGTGCCCCCGGCCGCGTCGGTCCTCAGCGCCAGTGCGTTGGCGAGGGCCACGTCGGTGACGTGCACGAAGTCGCGGCGCTGGTGGCCGTCCTCCATCACTCGGGGGGCCTCGCCGCGCTCCAGCGCCGACCGGAAGATCGAGGCGACGCCCGCGTAGGGGGTGTCGCGGGGCATCCGCGGCCCGTAGGCGTTGTGGTAGCGCAGCGACCACACCGACCCGCCGGTCTGCCGCGCCCACGCCGACGCGAGGTGCTCCTGCGCGAGCTTCGTGGCGGCGTAGGTGGACCGGGGGTCGGGCGGGGCGTCCTCGTCGACCAGGCCCCCGGTCAACGCCGCCCCGCACACCGGGCAGAGCGGGTCGAACCGTCCGGCGTCGAGGTCGGCGAGCCGGCGCGGGCCCGCGCGGACCGTGCCGTGCTCCGCGCACTCGTAGCGGCCCTCGCCGTAGACGACCATCGACCCGGCCAGCACCAGGCGCCGGGTGCCGGTCGCGTGCATCGCCGCGAGCAGCACCGCCGTGCCGTAGTCGTTGTGGCTCGCGTACGCAGGCGCGTCCGACGGGTCGACGCCGTGGCCGACCATCGCCGCCTGGTGGCACACCGCGTCGACACCGGGCAGCAGCCGCGCCAGCAGGCCGGCGTCGCGCACGTCGCCCTCGACGAACTCGTGCCGCCGCGTGCATTCGGGGACGTCCGCGGATCCGTGGGCCTGGGCGAGCAGCGCGTCGAGCAGCAGGACGTCGTGGCCGTCGTCGGCGAGCCGGTCGGCGATGTGTGAGCCGATGAACCCCGCTCCGCCCGTGATCAGGATGCGCACGTCGCCGAGCGTAGGCCGGTCCCGACACGTGGGGTTGCGCGGCGGCCCGCGGTACCCGTCCGGCTACGGTGAGCACATGCAGATGGCGTCACCTGAGATCGGTCGGGCTCTGGTCGTGATCGTGGACGACCGCGTGAGCCACGGCGAGCTCGAGGACACGATCGGCCCGTTGGTCACCGAGCTGCTCGAGGAGGCGCGGCTCGTCGTCGACGCCTCGGTGGTGGTGCCCGGGGATCCCGTCGCCATCCGCAACGCGCTGAACACGGCCGTGATCGGGGGTGTGGACCTGGTGGTCACCGTCGGTGGCACCGGTGTGTCGCCGCGCGACGTCACCGCCGACGCCACCGCGGGTGTCCTGGACCGCCCGATACCCGGCATCGCCGAGGCCATCCGCGCCTCCGGGCTCGCCGCGGGCGCCGTCGACGCGGGGCTCTCGCGCGGGCTGGTGGGCGTGTCGGGCAGCACCCTCGTGGTGAACCTCGCGCCGTCGCGCGGGGCCGTCCGCGACGGGATGGCCACGCTGACGCCGCTGCTCGCGCACGTGATCGCCGAGCTGTCCGGTCTCGACTAGTGCCCGGACGCCCGGTCGGGCCGCAGCCCGACGAGCCGCAGCCCGACGAGCCGCAGCCCGAGCCGGACGGGCGGCGGGCCGCAACGCTGTCCGAGGCCGACCGACGCAGGATCGACGCGGTGTTCGGCGACGTGCTGCCCTCGACGACGAGCGACGAGCGCGGTCCCGGCTCCGCGCCCGAGGACCCCGACGCCGCCCTGCTCGCCGACCGTCCACCCCACCACGACCGCGGCGGCTGACGGCGCTACTACCGTTGCTGGGCACGCAGGAGGTCTCGGATCTCGGCGAGCAGTTCGACGTCGGTGGGCTCG
>JAKDLE010000888.1 GCA_030453005.1 Pseudonocardia sp.
CCCGCGTCCGTCCGACTGGGTCCGCTCGGTGAACAGACCCTCGGCGAGGAGCCCGGACCCCGGTGTCACCGACGCCGCGACGGGCTCGGCGACCGCCCTGGCCACCCGGCGGGCGAACCGCGCCTTGTCGGGCGCGACCCCGTCCCCGAGGAAGGCCTGTCGGGAGCGCCGGAGGTCGGCGCGCGCGACGGCTTCGGCGAGTCCGGCGTCCGACTGGCTCGACGGATCGTCGGCGGCACCGAAGCGGTCTCCGAGCTCGTCCACGGCCGTCTCCCTGGGTCATGCGGTGTTGGTCACTCGGCACAACGACGCAGACGTCCACCCGATCCGGGGTTCGCGCTCGATCGACCTACGCCGCCCCGAGTGAGTGAACGGCCTGGTCAGCACGCTGAGTGACGACGCGGATCGACCGGGCACGAACGCCCAGGCGGGAGGCTCAACTGGTGATCACTCCGGGTCAGCTACCGCTCACCCGTTCACCGACGCCTCAGCCACGGCCCGCGACACGGCGGGTGCGACACGCGGGTCGAAGGGGCTCGGCACGATGCGGTCGGGGGCCAGATCCTCCGCCGCGACGGCGGCGATGGCCTCCGCGGCGGCCAGCTTCATCCGCTCGGTGATCCGCCGCGCGCCCGCGTCGAGGGCGCCGCGGAACACCCCGGGGAACGCGAGCACGTTGTTGATCTGGTTCGGGAAGTCGCTGCGGCCGGTGGCGACGATGGCCGCGTGGCGGGCGGCGACCTCGGGGTGCACCTCGGGGTCGGGGTTGGACAGGGCGAACACCATCCCCTCGGGGGCCATCGTCGCGAGCAGCGGCTCGGGCAGCGTGGCACTGGACAGCCCCACGAACACGTCGGCGTCGCGCAGCGCCTCATCCGTGCCGCCCGCCAGCCGACGGGGGTTGGTCACCTCGGCCAGCGCGGCCTTCTCCCCCGTCACCCCGGCCCGGCCCCGGACCAGGATGCCGCGCGAGTCGAGCACGGTGACGTCCGTACAGCCCGCGGCCAGCAACATCCGTGCACACGCCACCCCGGCCGCGCCCGCCCCGGAGATCACGATGCGCAGGCCTCCGAGTGCGCGGCCCTGCACCGTGGCCGCCCCTCGCAATGCCGCGAGCAGCACGATCGCGGTGCCGTGCTGGTCGTCGTGCATGACGGGGCAGTCCAGCGCCTCGATCAGCCTGCGCTCCAGCTCGAAGCAGCGGGGCGCGGAGACGTCCTCCAGGTTGACCGCGCCGAAGCTGGGGCGCAGTCGCACGAGGGTCTCCACGATCTCGTCGACGTCGGTCGTGTCGAGCACCAGTGGGATGGAGTCGAGCCCGCCGAACGCCTTGAACAGCGCCGACTTGCCCTCCATCACCGGCAGCGACGCGCGCGGACCGATGTCGCCGAGCCCGAGCACGGCGGTGCCGTCGCTGACGACCGCGACCAGGCGGTTCGTCCAGGTGTACCGCTCGGCCAGCCGCGGGTCGGCGGCGATCGCCCGGCTCACCTCCGCCACCCCGGGGGTGTAGGCGATCGCGAGGTCACGCTCGTCGGACAGCGGTGTGCTCAGGCCGGTGGAGAGCTTGCCACCGAGGTGGGCGGCGAAGATCTCGTCCCGGGGCGGGACAGCAGTGGGACGGGACAGGGCGGGGAGTGTCATTCGTCGACAACTTCCGGTTGCGGGGGGCGTTCGTCTCGCCGTGCACCGGACGTCGCGGGTATCGGCCGTATCGCGGTGCCGGACGGCCTGTCGCGGGCACGGACCGCCGGGATGGAGCGGTCCGGCTCAGCGACTCTTCGGCTGCCGGGTACGGCCCCGATGCTAGCTGCCGCGGAGCGACGTCTGCCCGTCGACTCCGTCACCTCCCAATCGATCATGCGCTG
>JAKDLE010000889.1 GCA_030453005.1 Pseudonocardia sp.
GAGCGGTCCCGGCGCGACCGTCCCCAGGTGCGGCCGGTCACCCCTGGGAAGCCGCTGGTGCAGGTCGTGATGGCGTACTCCACGCTCACCGGGGCCGATCACCTGCCGGGTGAGCTGGTGGGGTACGGCGCGATCCCCGCCGACCTCGCCCGCGAGATCGCCGCGGACGCGGTCTGGAAACGGCTGCTCACCGACCCTGAGTCCGGTGCCCTGCTCGACTACGGCCGCACCACCTACCGGCCACCGGCCGCGCTGGCCGACTTCGTCCGGGCCCGCGACGTGTACTGCCGCTCCCCGTTGTGTCGCCGCCGCGCGCTGGACTCCGAACTCGATCACACCGTGCCCTTCCCGGTCGGGCCGACCGCCGAGTTCAACCTGACCGACGGCTGTGTGCTGCACCACCACGAGAAGCACTCTCCGGGCTGGTCGGTGCTCCAACACCCGGACGGCCGCGTCGAGTGGATCACTCCCACCGGCCACACCTACCTCAGCGAACCCTTCGACTACCGCCCCGACCCCACACCACCAGCACCACCACCAGATCCACCGCCACCACCACGATCAACAGGTGCGTGGTGGCGGGCACCCACCGACGGGCCGGATCCCGACGACGACCCGGCCCCCTTCTGACACCGGTCAGAGCCCGACCACCGGCCCGGCCCGCTGACCGACCGGGGAGCGGACGGTCAGGCTGCATCATGAATCTCGGGCCGCGGCCCGGCCCGATCCCGGGCTGAGAGGCCCGAGGGCGCCGCCTCTGCCGACCATGAGCGAACCGCGGTAGCCGGTCGGTTGTCGACACCAGCCCGCCACCAGGGGTTCGCGTGCCGTCACCGCCCGCCGGTGTCCGGCGATCGGCGAGGGACGTGATCGTTATCCACCACGGCGATCACCGACTCCCAAACCGACACCGACGCCGGCGCCACCCGCGGCGACGCCGCCGGGAAGACCAATAGCCGCGAACGCCACCTCGCCCTGGACGCGGGCGGGCCGCTGCTCGCCGTCATGGTCACCATCCCCGTCAAGCCCACCTCTGTATCGGGCAAGCCCCGGCTGCATCCAGCACGACGAGCAGTTGCCGACCCACACCACGACGCCATAGGCCACACGTCCGTGATCAGAAGATTCCCGCCGACCGCCAGGACCAGGGACTGTCAGATCGAGCTTCGGAATGCGCTGTCAGAGGCGGACGGGCATCAGCAGCGAGAAGGTGTCCGCGCGGGAGGCCGAGCGGATCGTCACCGGCGCGAGTGGGCCGTCGAGCTCCAGGAGCAGCTGCCCGGCCCCGCCCGCGTCCACCGCTTCGAGCAGGAACTCCGCGTCCACGCCGACGCCCTCGCCCTCCGCTGCGACGACGAGCCTGCCCGCTGCGTCCACCGACAGGACCGTCACCTCGGTGTCGCGAGGTCCGCGCCGGGTGGCGCCCGCCGCGACGGCGGCCCGCAGCCCTCCCGCGTCCACGGCGACGGGGTGCGTGCCGCCGGTGGGGAGCAGCCGCCGGTAGTCGGGGAACGGTGCGTCGAGCAGCCGCCCGTCGAGCACCGCGGAGCCCGCGCGAGCCGAGATCGCGACGCCGTCCACGTGCAGCCCGACGTCCCCGGCGGGCAGCGCGGCCAGCTCGTCGGCGAAGACGGCAGGCACCACGGCCGCGACCCCGGGCCCGGCGAGCACGTGCGCAGGCAGCGAGGACACCGCGAGCCGGTAGCGGTCGGTGGCCACGACGGTGAGCGCGTCCGCGCCCACGTCGAGCAGCACCCCGCCGAGCACGGGGAACGCCGGATCGGCGCCGACGGCGAACCGCACGGCGCGCAGCGCGGCGGCCAGCGCTGCGGCGGGCAGGGTGAGGGTGGTGGTCGGGCGCT
>JAKDLE010000079.1 GCA_030453005.1 Pseudonocardia sp.
CGGGACGGGCGGCACCACGGGCTTGGGCTCGAACGGGAGCGGGTCCTTGTGGTTGATCGGGAAGTACTCCGGCGTGCTGCCGGTGGCCCGCCGGTACGCGTTGGCCACCGCGGCGCCCGAGGCCGCCACCCCGAACTCGCCGATGCCGCCGGGCTCGGGGAACCCGGAGTCGACGATGAAGATGTTCATCTCCAGCGGGGTGTTCCACTGGCGGGTGTAGAAGTAGTTGTCCCAGCTGCCCTCGAGGAAGTAGCCGTCGGTCAGGTGCAGGCTCGATGTCAGCATGTTGGCGATGGCGTCGTTGATGCCGCCCATCATCTGGGCCTCGACGCCGCGCGGGTTGATCACCAGGCCGGGGTCGACGGCGTAGGTCGCCTTGGTCACGCGGGGGCCGGTGACGCCCTGGCGGATCGGCCGGTTCACCGTCTCCGGACGGCAGTCGATCTCGACGACGCAGGCCGCGACGCCCTTGTACTCGAAGTGGAAGCCGATCCCCTGGGCGGTGCCCTCGGGCATCGACTTGCCCCAGTCGGCCTCCTCGGCGGCCTTGTCGAGCACCCCGCGCATGCGGTCGCTCTTGAGGAACTCCTGGCGGAACTCGTACGGGTCCCGGCCCAGCTTGTCCGCGATCTGGTCGACCATCAGCTCGCGCGCCGCGCACACGTCGGGTGAGTAGATGTTGCGCATGCTCTGGGTGTTGAAGCGCATGTCGACCTCGCTGAGCAGCCGCGTGTTCACCCCGAAGTTGTAGGGGGTGGTCTGCGTCAGCTCGAAGACCGCCTCGGAGAACGTGAGGTTGCCCAGCGGCACCTTGATCGCCGCCGCGGTGATCGGCTCGCCCAGGCCCGGGTTGATCTCCGACGACACGCTGGTGTGGCGCTGCTCGAAGCTGAGCACCTTGTCGCCGCTGACGACGGCGTGGACCCGCGAGGTGCACAGCGGGTGCACGCGGCCCACGCGGCAGTCGTCGACGCGGTGCCACATGAGCTTGACCGGTTTGCCCATCTTCTGCGAGATCTCGGCCGCCTCCAGGGCGCCGTCGAAGAACAGCTTGCGGCCGAACGATCCCCCGCCCTCGGTGACGTGGAAGGTGACCGCGCCGACGGGCAGGCCGAGGATCTTGGCGATCTCGCCCTGGGCCGCGATCGGGTTCTTCGCCGGGCCCCAGATCTCGGCCTCGCCGTCCCGCACGTCGGCGATCGCGGAGTTGGTCTCCAGCGAGGAGCCGTTGCGGAAGTAGAACGTGTGGGCGCTCTCGATGCTCTCGCCGACGACACCGGCGGGCACGACGAGCGGCAGCTGCGCGGCCTTGACCTCGGCCAGTACCGATTCGTCGCTCGCCCCCTCGGCGGTACCCGGGCCCCACTGGGCGCGCAGGACCCCGATGGCGTCGATGCACTGGCCGAACGTCAGGGCCCGGACCGCGATGCCGGTGCCGACCACCTCGACGTCGGTGACGCCCGGCAGGTTCCGGGCCTCCTCGATGTTGTCGACGCTCTCCACCGTGCCGTTGAGCGTGGGCGCCCGGCAGACCATCGTCGGCAGGGCATCGGGGATCTGCAGGTCGGTGGCGAACTTCTTCCGGCCGGTGACCATGGCGAGCTGGTCGGACTTGTTGCGCGGCTTCCCGATGACGGTGAACTCCTCGCGCGGCTTGAGGAGGACCTCCACCTGCTCGGTCACGTCGGTTCCCGCGACCTCGGCCAGGTCGCCGATCGGGATGGCCGCGCCGAGGGTGTCGACGATGACGCCCTGGCGGGTGGTGAGCAGGTTGACCTCCTGCTCCAGCTGCGCGGCCGCGGCGTCGAGCAGGCGCCCGTTGGCGATCGCCGCCGCCACCCGGATCGGGGTGTAGGTGGTGAAGGTGGTGCTCGACCCGCCGGTGAGCTGGTTGAACAGCAGCTCCGGGCGGGCGTCGGCCAGGGTGACGATGACCTGGTCGGGGTCGAGCCCCATCTCCTCTGCGATGATCATCTGCGTCGAGGTGATGATGCCCTGGCCGTTGTCCGAGCGGGGGAGGGCGAACGAGACCGTGCTGTCCGAGTTGACCGTGATCTTGATCAGGTTCGCGGTGGGCCGGGCGGCGTCGCGCAGCGCGTCGAGCAGGTCGTAGATCTCCGGCGTCTGCGGAACGGACACGAGCGGGTCGGCGGCGGCGGTCGGGGCGAGGCCCAGGAAGCCGGTGCCCATCTCCGCGGCGACGACGAGCGTGGGAGCGGCGATGACGAAGCCGAGGAAGCTCCGTCGGCTGACCTGGGCGCGGGAGGCCTTGATGTCTGAAGAAGCGAAGCGGTGGTTACCCATCCGGTGGTCCTGTTCCTTGGCGACGACGGGTGGAAAGCGGCGCGTTCGGGGCGAGCCGGTAGTGATCTCGTGCCGAGGCGTGGGGGAGCCCGGTCCGTCCGGCGTTGTCTGCAGAGTCAACGACCCGCCCTGTCCGCCCGATACGGCGGGGCCGGCTGGGCGCGGTCGGCAGTCGACACGAAGTCATTGCAGGTCAAGGTAGGTGGCAACTCTCGACGATCCGCTGATGCGGATACAACGCGTCGTATTCTCCGCTTCTGCAAGATCTTTAGAGTGACTTTTTCACCCGGACGGCCGAGTGGCGGAGCCTGCGCCGCGCGTCGCTCAGCAGCCGAGGCGGCGGGCGAGTGCGGTGAGCGAGCCGACGGAGACGTCCGCGGCCGGGTCGGTCACCGCCGGCGTGTCGCCGGGTTCCTTCTCGTCGGGTCGGTGCACGTAGGCGGTGCGCAGGCCGCAGGCCCGCGCGGCGGCGAGGTCGTCGAGGTGGGCGGCCACCATGAGCACCTGGGCCGGAACGGTGCCGAGGAGCGCCGCGGCACCGGCGTAGACCTCGGGGTCGGGCTTGTAGTGCCCGAACAGCTCCGCCGAGAGCACCGTGTCCCACGGCAGGCGGGCGTGCCGGGCCATGTCGACCAGCAGCGCGACGTTGCCGTTGGACAGCGTCGCGAGCACGTACCGCTCCCGGAGGCGCGTGAGCCCCTCCACGGAGTCGGGCCAGGGGTCGAGCCGGTGCCAGGCGAGCACGAGCTCGGCGCGGACGGCCTCGTCGACGTCGGGCACGTCGAACTCGACGAGCAGCTCGTCCAGCGACTCGCGGTGCAGCGCGTCCAGCCCGGCCCAGGGCCGCCTGCCCTGGCGTACCCGGTCCATCGACGGGACGTAGCGCCCACGCCAGGCGTCGGCGAACGCGTCGGGGTCGACGGCGGGGCCCAGCAGCTGCGCCACCTCCCGCGCCACACCCGAGCGCCAGTCCACCACGGTGCCGAACACGTCGAACACGAGCGCACGCACGTCCATCGTCAGAAGGCTAATGTCCCCCTGCCGTCAGCTCGCGAGCGCCGCGGGCAGCTCGTCGTCGACGACCCGTGCACGCCCGCTGAACAGCCCCGCGACGAGCTGGATGACGAGGACGCCGAGCAGCAGCGACACCGGGACGGTCCAGCCGCCCGTCGCCGCGTGCAGTACGCCGAACGTGACCGGGCCCGCAGCGGCGAGCAGATAACCGGTGCTCTGCACGAACCCGGACAGCGCGCCGACGACCGCAGGCTCGCGCGTCCTGAGCCCGATCATCGTCAGCGCCAGCGGGAAGGCGCCGCCGCCGAGCCCGAGCAGCACCGCCCAGACCACCGCGCCGGCGACCGGGGCCAGGATCAGGCCGACGTAGCCCGCGGCGTAGCAGGCGGTGGTCACGACGACGAGGACGCGCTGGTCGGGGAACCGCGCGGCCAGCGGGGGCACCAGCAGCGACACCGGGATCGCCATCGCGGTCACCACCGCGAGCAGCAGGTTCGCCGTCTGCCCGGGCAGGCCCGCGTCCCGGTAGACCTGTGCGAGCCAACCGAAGACGACGTAGGCGTTGAGCGACTGGCACCCGAAGAACACCGCCAGCGCCCACGCCAGCCTGCTGCGCAGCACCGACGGCGCCTCCCGACGCGTGCGCGCGCCGGACCCGGTTCGTCCGGCGAGGCCGAGCCACGGAAGGACCGCGACGAGGGCCAGCCCGGCCCACAGGCCCAGCCCGATCCGCCAGTCCCCACCGAGGGCGCGCTGCGCCGGGACGGTCAGCCCCGCCGCGGCCGCCGTGCCGACCGCCAGCGCCGTGGTGTACAGCGCGCTCATCGCCCCGACGTGCCGCGGGAAGTTCTCCTTGACCAGCAGGGGCAGCAGCACGTTCCCGATCGCCGCCCCGGACAGCGCCAACGCGCTCGCCAGCAGGAACACCCCCGCGGACCCGGCCACGGCCCGTGCCGCCAGGCCCATCGCGGTGATCAGCATCGCGATCCCGAGCACACGGGCGGCGCCCAGCCGCGCCGCCAGCCACGCCGCGGGCGCTCCCAGCACGGCGAAACACACCACCGGCAGCGTCGTCACCAGCCCGGCGACCAGGCCGGACATGTCCAGCGCCGCACGCACCTCGCCCAGCACCGCACCGACGCTCGTCACCGCCGTGCGCAGGTTGAGCGCCACGAGCAGGATCCCTGCCACTAGCAGAGCCCGTCGACCCCGTCGTCCCGGCGCGGCCGAAGCCCGCGGTGAACCCGCGCCCGCGCCTGCGCTCGTCACCCGACCCGCCACCTGCCCTCCGCCACACCGGCTCGCCGTTCGACGGCGAACCGGTGGAGATCTACGAGGCTAGAGCAGGCGACATCGCGGCCGCGGGCCGTTCGTCGGCGGTACGGGCGGGACCGCTCGTGCTCAGGCGACGGCCGAACTGCTCGTGCCCGACGCCGCATGGTCGAGCCGCAGCTGGGCCAGCAGCGACGAGTGGTCCCACAACGTGCGGTGCGAGGTGATCAGCGACGCGGTGACGGCGCCGCGCGTCCGGTGGCGGAAGCCGACGAGGGAGATCGCGCGCACCTCCGCCGGGCGATGGGTCGGGGCCGCACCGGGCAGCAGCCAGGGCAGTTCCCGGTCGTGGGTGAACGTGAAGACCCGCTCGTCGGCGAGCCTGCGGATGTCCGCGGTCCGGGACACGCGTCGGGAGGTCAGGTCCGCGGGCAGGTGGGGCAGCACGTCCTCGGTGAGATGGCGGCGCAGCTCGTCGCCCGAGCGCGCGGCCGCGGACAGGGGCAGCGTCTCCAGCGTGGCGTCGTCGGCGAACACGGCGAGCGCGGCCTCGACGTCACGCGTCGAGTAGACCGCCTCGTGTAAGGCGTCGGCGATCCCCTGCATCGTCAGGATGAGCTGCTGCATCGCCACGGTCATGGTCGTCCCCTCTCACGGCGAAACCCCGGTCCCAGGCGCACCCGGGACCGGGGTTCCACGGACGGCGCTACGACGCGCCAGCCGCCGACTTCGTCTTCATGATCTCGCGACAGATGTGCCCGTTCGTCTCGATGCCGACCCGCCGCAGCCGGGCCCGGCGCAGGTGCAGCGGGACCTGCGCCGTGGTGACCCGGCTCCCGTCGGGGTGCATCAGCAGCGGGGCGTCGTCGCCGGTGGGCAGCCCCAGCTTCATCCGCCGGTCACGGAGCCGGTCGAGGTCCACCGAGGGCGGCACCTGTCCCAGCGTCATCGCAGCGAGCTCGTCGGGGCCCGCCCCGTCGTCGACCAACGGCTGGGCGACCCGGTCCTGGCCGGCGATCGCGGCCTTCGAGAGGAACTCCGTGCGCAGCTCATCGAGCTCCGCGGTGGCCTCCCCCTCGAACGCCTTGACGAACCCGGACTGGGCCGCGACACCCTTGTTGATCGCCTCGGCGGTCTGGTTCTCCTGCAGCGTCACCACCGCGTGCCGCACCCCGTCGACCTCCATGACCGCGTCGTAGGCGTCGGCGACCATGAGGAAGGCGAAGTTCGGCGCGCAGAAGAACGTCGGGAGCCGCAACACCACTGTCGCGACCCCGTCGTCGGAGACGGTGTAGGACTCCACGAACCCGCAGTCCGTGACCGGCTCGTCGAGCTCCGGGTCCATCACCGTCCCCAACGCAGCCCACACGCCGGCGACGGTGTCGCTCACGATCCTGCGACCAGCTGCTCGCCCGGCTTCGCGGGGTCCTGCTCCGCCGCCTCGGCCGCCACCTCGGGCAGCTGGCACTCGGCCGGCACCGGGATGTCGTAGAGGCGTGCGGCGTTGAGGCCGAGGATCTTCTTGCGCGACGCGGTGGTCATCCGGGGGTAGTCGGAGAACGCGGGGTCGTCGGGCATCTGCCAGTCGACCAGGCCCTCGACCTGCCACTTGGGCGTCCAGATGTTGTAGTCGCCGCCGAAGAGCATGCGGTCCTCGCCGACCCAGAACAGCAGCTCGCCCATCACCTTGGCGAAGAACTTCGGGCGGGCGTGCATCAGTGCGCCGACCACGACGGACAGGCCCGCGTAGACGTTGGGCTCCTGCACGGCCTTGTAACAGATGTCGGCGATGCGCGGGATGGCCGAGTGGTGGATGATGAAGTTGAGGCCCTGGTGGGCGGTGGCGCAATGGTCGACGTCGTCAGCCGAGAAGGCGTCCTTGTTGAGCGGCCAGATCGTCGGGCCCTTGTGGGCGTGGATGTTCTTGACGCCCAGCTCCTGCGCGGCCTGCAGGAAGTCGTAGCACGCGGGGTCGGTCAGCTTCCAGCCGCGGGAGTCGCCGTTCCATTCTGCGGTGTAGACCTTGATGCCCTTGAAGTTGTACTTCTTCGCGTCGGCCTCGAGCTGCTTGAGACCCGCGTCGCCCTCGCGCGGGTCGAAGCGGCCGTTGACGATGATCTTGTCGCCGAACTTCTCGATCGTCGCCGCGTTCTGTTCGGTGGTGTTGAACCCGTTGACGTACCACTCCTTGAGGTACGTCGACTGGTGGATCAGGACGTCGACGTGGCCCTCGGTGAAGATGTCGCGCTCGAGGTCCTCCGGCGTGGGCTTGAGGAACTTCTCGTAGTCCCAGTGCGTCTCCGGCGGAGCGAGCTGGTGGTAGCCGTAGAAGCAGTCGATCCAGCCCTTCGCGAACTCCTCGCGACCCTCGCGCCAGTTCTCGCGGCTCGCGTCCCAGAAGTGGCCGTGGGAGTCGACTACGAAGTACTTCTCGCCGTCTTTTTCATACATGTGGTGGAACTCCTTATTCTTCGTGGCGGTGGAGCGTCAGGGAACGAGAATGGCGCGGCCGCGGACCTGGCCCGCGTCGAGATCGTGGAGCGCGTCGAGCGCAGCGTCGAGCGGGTACTGCTTGGTGTGCAGCGTGACCTTCCCGGCCTGGGCCAGGACCATCAGCTCGGACAGGTCGGCGTAGGTGCCGACGATGTTGCCGATGACGTTCTTCTCGCCTGCGACGAAGTCCAGCGTCGGGGCGGTGAACTGGCCGCCGTAGCCGAGGATGTACTGCGAGCCGGCGGGGGCGGTCATCTGCCAGGCGTCGAGCTCGGCACCCCCCTCCGCGACGAAGTCGAAGACGACGTCCCCACCCAGCCCGTTCGTCAGGTCCTTGACGGCGTCGACGTGCGTGCCGTCGGACAGGACGGTCTCGTCCGCGCCGATCTGCTTGGCCAGCGCCAGCGCGTCGGGGTTGCGGTCGACCACGATGATCCGCGTGCCGGTGATCGCCGCGAGCGACTGGATCGCGATGTGGCCCAGCCCACCGGCGCCCTGCACGACGGCGGTGGTGCCGGGGAAGAGGTCCGGCACCGCCTTGCGCACCGCGTGGTAGGCGGTGATGCCCGCGTCGGCCAGCGCGGCCACGTCGGCGGGGTTGGTGCTCGGGTCGAGCTTGATGCACGCCCGCGCGGTGGTGCGCAGGTACTCGGCCATGCCGCCGTCGTTGTTCGACAGGCCGGGGAAGAACCCGGCCTCGCACTGCATGTCCCGACCTCGCCGGCAGGCCAGGCACAGCCCGCACGAAGGCTGCGGGTGCAGGATCACCGTGTCGCCCACGGCGACGTTGGTGACCCCGGCACCGATCTCGTGGACCCAGCCGGCGTTCTCGTGGCCGATCACGTAGGGCAGCTCGGGCCCCATCGCCTCGGACCAGTCACCGTTGATGATGTGCAGGTCGGTGCGGCAGACTCCGGCGCCTCCGACCTTGATGATCACGTCGAGCGGGCCCTGGATCGTGGGCTCCGGAATGTCGTCGATCGTGGGATCGGCGTGGTACGCGTGTACCCGAACGGCCTTCACCGGTGTACCTCCTCGGGGCGCCATTGGTCGGACGGCGCTGTCTGACGTCGATTTGAGTGCGACATGCCGGCGCTCACAACCGTCCGGATTCCGTCGATTGAGAAAACAGGCATATCAGGCAGCACGTACGGTGGGGTTTAGGCCCCTGAGCTGCGGAGATCGTCGCGGTCGATCCGGCCGACTCGGCCGCGGTCGCACGCTACTGCTGAGTAGGGTGTGCGAGCATGGCGATGGACACGAGCTGGGTCGGCGCGGCGATGGGCCAGTCGGTGCCCTGGGTGCGAACGGTCGGCATCACGTTCTCCGAGACCACGGCGCAGCGTGCCGTCGCGCACCTGCCCGACGCGCCCGGGCGGCACAACCACGTCGGCGGCCCGCACGCGGCGGTGATCTTCGGGCTGGGCGAGACGGCCTCCGGGGCGGTCGCGCTCGCGGCGTTCGGCCCGGTGATGGAGCGGGCCACCCCGCTGGTCGTCCGCTCG
>JAKDLE010000890.1 GCA_030453005.1 Pseudonocardia sp.
CGAGGCGAGCGCCAGCTCCTCGGCGTCGGCCTGCGGAACGAGAACGTCGATGCTGCGCCGTCCGGTCACATCGGCCTCGCCCGCCCGCACGATCGTCGCGCGCCTCGGCGGGCTCCCACCACCGGTGATCACCAACACCTCGTCCCGCGCCGCGAGCGGCGACGACGGCACCCGGCCCGCCTCCACGGACAGCCCCACCACCGCCTCACCGGGAGCCGGGCTGCTGTCCCCGGTCACGGAATCGGGCGTCACCGTCTGCCCGGCCCGCAGGTCGGTAGCCGCGAGCATGCCCACCACCGTGCCGACGTCGCGCCAGGCCACCGTCACGAGCCCGGCGTCCGAGGGGAGCTGTACCTCGCGGAGGTCGGTGATCTGGACGACGGCGCCGAACGGCACGGGACGCGCCACCGCGACCACGCCGTCGCGGACCACCGCGGCGCGATGGGCGTACGCGGCGAGGAACGCGCCTGCCACCGCGAGCACCACGGCGAGCAGGAGCAAGCGCGACGAGCGTCTGCGGCGCAACGGCCGCGGTCCCGGATCGGCGCGCCCGGCGGTGCGGGGAAGGGTCGCGGTCATCGGTCACCACCGCCGTCGACCAGTACCTGGACCTCGCCCACGGCCAGCGAGGTGTCGGCCGACACCCGCACGGTCTGCTGCCCATCGACCGGCACCCCGCCGCTCACACCCGACCAGGTCACCGTCCACACACTGGTGGCCGTGACGGTCCACCGTCCGCTGCCCGCGGTACGTTCCGGGAGCGACCGCAACTCATAGACGTAGCCACAATCTGGCGACGGGCCGTCCTGGCCGGTCCACGGCGTGCCCGGACCCACGCACCGCACGGTCGCGCCCGGCGGGCCCATCGACCACTCCACCGCGGACAGCCGCCCCACCGCGGTGACCTGCGCCGCGCCGGCGGATGCAGTTGCGGACACCGGGCCGGTGCCCTCGTCGTCGATCCACAGCCACATCGGGACGCCGATGAAACCGATGTCCGCGACCGAGGTGTGCACCACCGGCGGGACCAGGGTCAGCTGCTCGACTGCGCGCTGGGCCAGCAGTTGCCCGATCACCGTCGGATCGGGTGCCTGCTGCCCGTCGACGGGCGCGGCGTCCAGGAGGTCGTTCGGATCGATGGCCTCGCCCTGCGCCCAGCCGTCGCCGAACGGCATCGCCACGATCCGCGGCCGGGGCGGTTCTGTTGGAGCATCGTCGTCGTCGCTGGACCCGTCGCGCTGCGTGCGAGGCTCCGCGGTGTGCTCGTCGTCGCGTTCCGGGTCGAGGGGCCCACCCGGTCGGCCCGGGTCGTATGCCGCGACCACGCACCGGCCGATGCTGTCGACGACGACGCAGCCGGGTGGTTCGGCATCCGCGGCGAGCACCATCACGACCGCCGGGAGCATCGCGACGAGGCCCGGCGCGGTCAGCACGGCTCGTCCAAGGACGGTGCGGTGCGTTTGACGACCCAGCGCCCGTCGAGCATGACCAGCTCGGCCCGGAACCGGTACCGAGGGACCCGGTTCTCCAGATCGTCCAGAACGTCCCCGGTGGAGTCGGCCACGAGGCGGGAATCCCCGAGGTCGACGCAGTCGACGATCTCGATCCGCTCGTCCGTCACCTCGCCCACGACCGGATCGCGGGTCACGGCACCCTCGGCATGTGCTGGGACGCTCGCGTAGTTCGCCACGTCGATCTGCAGCGCCTCCCGGGCCTGCCCGATCGCGACCTCCTCGATCCGCGCCGTCCAGTCCCGCGACGCGGGCGCGGCGAATGCCGAGTCGGTGACCGTCCAGAACTCCTCGTACGCCGACAGCGCCTGCTGCGCCGGCGTGGTCGCCGTCGTCGGCGGGGCCGGTGGC
>JAKDLE010000891.1 GCA_030453005.1 Pseudonocardia sp.
ATCGTCCGGCAACGTTACTGGCAGTCCTGTAGTGGTCACGGCGAAACCGCCGCCGTTGAGGGCCGTCAGGTTGCGGCGGCGCAGCCCGGCGATGGCGGTGAACGTCATACCGGCGGCGGCCAGGGTCAGGATCGCCGCGTCGCGGCGGCCGAACAGCCCGTGTGGCCAGCCCGATGCCGGCAGCGCCGCCACGACGGTGTCGACTCTTTCCTGCATGCGGGTCAGGCGGTCGGCCCGCCGAGCGTGGAGCAGTTCCCGGATCGATTCGGCCCGGCCCGGGGCGGGCAGGTGTGCGCTGGTGTGGGCGTAGTTGATCGCCGACATGCGGCGGCGCTGGGTCCCCGGGGCTGCCGGGTGTTCGGCGAGGAACGCCGCGAGCGTTTCCACGGCAGCAGGCAGGGCGGGTGTGTCGGTCGCGGCGCACCAGTCGGTGAACAGGGCCCAGTCATGCAGGTACCGGCCGGGCAGATCCGCCGGGCGCACGGAGCGGTCGCCGCTGGCCTGAGCGGTCTCGCCGGTGTGGTCATAGTCCGAGGGTGGTGACGGCGTTGCCGATCAGCGGTGCGTGTTCGCGGGCATAGGTTTCGAGCATCGCGGGGCTGGCGTGGCCGGTTTGCCGCATGATCGCGTGTGCATCCGCCCCGCCCCGGAAGGCTTGGGTGACGAACCCGGCCCGCAGGCTGTGCCCCCCTAAGCGGGCGACGAACGCCGCATCGTAGCCGGCCGCGATGGCGCGCCGCCGGATCATCTTGTGCACTGCCGCCCCCGACAAAGCGGCGGCCCCGAGATGTCCGGCGCCGCGGATCGGGCGGAATACCGGCGCGGCCGGATCCGGGGTATGCGGCCAGCGGCCGTGGCAGACGTGCGCGTCACGCTCGTCGGGGCCGCGCAGCAGGCGGATGGCGGCGGGCCGGCCGCCGGTCTCGGCCGCGGCGACCACGTGCAGCCACCGCAGATAGGCGCACGAGCCGCATCCGGCGGGGCTGGCCCCGAAGGGCACGGCCCGAATCGCGCCGCGCCCGTCCTGGTCGGTTTTCGACCGGCCGATCCGCAGGTGCAGCCCGTCGGTCCGGTGCCCGATGACGTCGCCGATCGCCAGGGCGACGAGTTCGCTGCGGCGCAGCGCCGCCGCGAACCCGAGCAGCAGCAGCGCCGCGTCGCGGCGCGCATACACCCGCGCCGCCCACGTGTCGGATTGGGCGTTCATGGCTGTGAGGATCGTGGTGATATCGCCGGTGAGCAGCGGGGCGACCTGGCGCACGGGCCGCTCGCCCGCTTCCGCGCACGCCCGGCGGATACCGGCGAGGGTAGCGGCCACCAGCGGCGCCGACGCCGGGCTCGGGTGCTCTGCCCGTTGGTGGTGGTGTCCGATCGCCGCGGCCCACCGGCCCAGCGTCGCCGGGGCATAGGCGCGCTGCCCGCCGGGGGTGCGGGTGGCGGCCGCCTCGGTCAGATAGGCGGCGATCGTTACCGGTGCCGCGGGCAGCGGCGTGTGCCCGCGGGCGGCGCACCAGCCGGTGAAGCGGCGCCAGTCGGATGTGTAGGCGCGGCGCGTGTTCGAAGCGGTGGAACTATGCACCGCGTCGGTGATGCGGGCGGTATCGACCGTGGTCAACGCCGCGGCGGGAGTGGAGTGCCGGAGTCGAAAGGATCGCTGTCGGCGCCGGGGCGCAGGGCAGGGGTACCGGCCACGGCGCTCATGTTAGCCGCGCCCACCGACAACCAGTGCCGATCAGCGCCGCGCAGGGCCGGCCGGACGCCACGGGCGCCGGAAAACGCCTCGCCTGGGGTCTTCCGCCTCCTGGTGCGATAAGGGCAGTTATCGTGCCCAGCCCCGCAGAAACAGCGAGCGACCCGG
>JAKDLE010000892.1 GCA_030453005.1 Pseudonocardia sp.
GTCGACGAGGGGTTCCCCCACGATGTCCGGGCGCGCGCCCGCCATCCGGATCACGCTCATCGCCTTGCGGACCTCGGGGCGGGAGAAGAACCGTTCGCCGCCGCGCACCTGGAACGGCACACCCAGCTCGGTGAGCGCCTCCTCGTACACCTGCGACTGCGCGTTGATCCGGAAGAGCACGGCGATCTCGCCCGCCTGCTCCCCGGAGTCGACGAGACGCCTGATCTCCGCGGCCACGGCGGCGGCCTCGGCGGGCTCGTCGTCGTACTCGGTGAAGTCCGGTTCCGGGCCGGGCGGGAGCTGCCCGATCAGCGCGAGCCTGCTGCCCGCGGCCCGGCCGCGCGCCGCTCCGATCAACGTGTTGGCGCAGGCCACGACCTGCGGCGTGGAGCGGTAGTCGCGCTGCAGCCGCACGACGACGGCCTCGGGGAAGCGGCGCGGGAAGTCGAGCAGGTGCCGCGGGCTGGCCCCGGCGAAGGTGTAGATCGTCTGGTTGGCGTCGCCGACGACGGTGAGGTCGTCACGCTCGCCGAGCCAGGCGTCGAGCACCCGCTGCTGCAGCGCCGTGACGTCCTGGTACTCGTCGACGACGAAGCATCGGTAGCGCTCGCGGAACTCCTCGGCGACGCCCACGTGCTCCTCCAGTGCGGCGGCGGTGTGCAGCAGGAGGTCGTCGAAGTCGAGGCGCTCGGCGCGGTTCTTCAGCGTCTCGTACCCGGCGTAGACGGCGGCCACCTGCTCGGCGGGGGCCGGGGTCTCGCGGCGCAGCCTCGCCACCTCGGCCGCGTAGGTCTCGGCGGTGACCAGGCTGGACTTGGCCCACTCGATCTCGCCTGCGAAGTCGCGCAGCGAAGCGGCGTCGGTGGCCACCTTCAGTCGGGACGCGGCCTGCCCGACCACGCGGAGCTTGCCCTCCAGCAGCTGCCACTGGTCGCCACCCACGACGCGCGGCCAGAAGTAGCGCAGCTGCCTCAACGACGCCGCATGGAAGGTGCGCGCCTGCACCCCGGACACGCCGAGGCTGCGCAGCCGGGTGCGCAGCTCCCCCGCCGCGCGCGCCGTGAACGTCACCGCGAGGACCTGCCCGGGAGCGACGTGCCCGGTGCTCACGAGGTGGGCGATGCGGCGCGTGATCGTGCGGGTCTTCCCGGTGCCCGCGCCCGCGAGCACACACACCGGCCCGCGCGGGGCGGTGACCGCGGCCCGCTGCTCGTCGTCCAGACCCTCGACACCCACCTCCCCATCCTGACACCCGTCTCGGGAAGAGCCGCGCCCGCCGCACGGTTGCACGGGGCATGTCCCAGGTGACGATGTACTCCACGACGTGGTGCGGCTTCTGCCGGCGCCTCAAGCTGCAGATGAACCAGGCCGGGATCCGGTACACGGAGATCGACATCGAGCGCAACGCCGACGCCGCGCTATTCGTGGAGGGCGTGAACGGCGGCAACCAGACGGTGCCGGTGATCCGCTTCGCCGACGACACGACGGCCACGAACCCGTCCCTGGCCCAGGTGCAGAAGAAGCTGGCCGCGTAGCTGGTCACCCGAGGCGGCGGCGGAGGCGGGCCGCGGTCGCACTGAAGTCGCCCAGGTCGCTCCACGTCCAGCGGAGCACTCTCGTGTCCTCGTCACGCAGGGCGTCCTCTCTCAGCTTCTCGGCCACCACCGCATCAGCGGGGGACTGGCCGGGGCGCAGCAGGCGGCCGTACTTCACGAGCCCGTCGAACTCGCCGACGACCCGCTGCGCCCGCCACCAGAAGTCGACGGTGCCGACGTGCCCGCCGTACGGATCGCGGCACTCCCACTGCAGCTCGGGTGCAGGCAACCCGGCACGGGCGATCGCGACCCGGCTG
>JAKDLE010000893.1 GCA_030453005.1 Pseudonocardia sp.
CCGGATGCTGTTCATCGAGGCCGCCGAGGGCGGCGCCGGGGTGCTGCGGCTGCTGCAGTCCGAGCCGAAGGACCTCGCCCGGGTCGCCGCGGCGGCGCTGGAGATCTGCCACTTCGCGCCCGACGGCACCGACCTCGGCGGGCCGCACCCCGACCGGCCCTGCGCCAAGGGTTGCTACGACTGCCTGCTCACCTACGGCAACCAGATCCATCACGGCGCGATCGACCGGCACGCCGTGCGTGACCTGCTGGTACGCCTGGCCGATGCGCGGACGCTGGAGACCGGGCGGGGCGAGACCCGCTCCGAGACCCTCGTGCGCCTGTCCGGCCAGGCCGAGTCCACGCTGGAGGAGAAGTTCCTCACCTGGCTCAAGGACAACGGCCTGCGGCTTCCGCATGAGGCGCAGACCTTTGTCGAGGACGCCCAGGCCCGCCCCGACTTCGTCTACCGGCTGCCGAACGCCATCGTTGCGGTGTTCGTCGACGGCCCGGTGCACGAGTACCCGGTGATCGCCGAGCGCGACATCGAGGCCGAGGAGCGCCTGCTCGACGCCGGCTGGGACGTGGTCCGCTTCCCGCACAACGTCGACTGGTCGGCGATCGCCGGCTCGCACCAGCAGTACTTCGGGAGTACGAACGCATGACGACCTACACCGCCGGATCGCTCGTTACCGCCCGCGGCCGGGAGTGGGTGGTGCTCCCCGGGAGCGCCGCCGACATGCTGGTGCTGCGCCCGCTCGGCGGCAGCGACGACGACGTCGCCGCCGTCTTCCCGGCGTTCGAGGACGTCAGGCACGCGACGTTCGAGCGACCGACACCGGACGACATCGGGGACGCCCACGCCGCCGGGCTGCTGCGCACCGCGTTGCGCGTCGGGTTCCGGGCCGGTGCCGGCCCGTTCCGGTCCCTGGCCGGGATCGCCGTCGAGCCGCGCGCCTACCAGCTCGTGCCGCTGATGATGGCGCTGCGGCAGAAGGTCGTCCGGTTGCTGATCTCCGACGACGTCGGCATCGGCAAGACCATCGAGGCCGGGCTGATCGCCGCGGAGCTGCTGGCGCAGGGCAGCGCGCACCGGCTGGCGGTGCTGTGCTCGCCGGCGCTGGCCGAACAGTGGCAGGGCGAGCTGCGCGCCAAGTTCGGCCTCGACGCGGAGCTGGTGCTGGCCTCCACGGTGTCCCGGCTGGAGCGTGATCTCGACCTGGGGCAGTCGCTGTTCGACCGGCACCCGCACGTGATCGTCTCGACGGACTTCATCAAGTCCACCCGGCACCGCGACGACTTCGTGAAGCACTGCCCGGACCTGGTGATCGTCGACGAGGCGCACTCCTGCGTTGCCGCCGACGAGGCCACGAACGTGCAGAACCAGCTGCGCTACGAGCTGCTGCGCAAGGTCGCGGCCGACGACCAGCGGCACCTCGTTCTGGTGACCGCGACCCCGCACAGCGGCAAGGAGAGCGCCTTCCGCAACCTGCTCGGCCTGATCACCCCCGGCCTGGAGGACGTCGAGCTGGACACCAACGCCGGCCGGGAGAAGCTGGCGCGGTACTTCGTGCAGCGCAAGCGCGCCGACGTCCGGCAGTTCCTCACGGCGGCGGCCGGCGGGAGTCTCGCCGAGCACACGGCGTTCCCGACCGACCGGCTGTTCACCGACAAGACCTACGACCTCTCGCCCGGCTACCGCTCCCTGCTCGAGGACGCGATCGCGTTCGCGGGCGAACGGGTCGCGGCGGCGGGCGAGCACGGTAAGCGGGAGTCGCGAGGAGGTTCGGGAGGTCCAGCAACGTGGGCGTGCCACGCAGGGTCACGAGGGTCAACAGTGCCGCGCGGAGGGTGTCCTCGGTCCGCGGCCCCCC
>JAKDLE010000894.1 GCA_030453005.1 Pseudonocardia sp.
GAGAATGAGCTCGCGCCCGCCGACCGCGTCGAAGTCCGGGAACACGGTGACGGCGAGCGTCGAGGCAACGGGCATGGCGGCATCTCCTGACGTGGGCGGGGCGGGCTCCTCAGGTGCGGACCCGACCCGGGTCAGCGGCACCCGCCGGGTGGTTGCGGCGACTCGGGGGCTTCACCGGATTCGAGGTCGTGGTCTGCCAGCCACGGCTCCGGGTCGATCGGTTCCGCCTGCGCCCCGCCGGGATGGACCTGCAGATGCAGGTGGGGTCCTGTGGAGTGGCCGCTCGAGCCGACATCGCCGATGTGGTCGCCGGCCTGCACTCGGTCTCCGGGCTGGACGTGGATGCCGTGTTCCCACATGTGCACGTACATCGTCGCCACCGATTCGCCGTCGATGGTGTGCTCGATGATGATCGTTCCCGAGGAGCCGCCGGACATGTGCGCGGTGACGACGAGACCATCGGCCAGCGCGAGAATGGGCGTCCCGTCCGGGGCGGCATAGTCGACACCTCCGTGCAGGCGGGATTCTCCGGTGATCGGGTCGGTCCGCGGCCCGAACCCGGAGGTGCGGGTGTAGGTGCCCTCCGGCAGCGGGAACACCAGCTGCCCGGTCTCGGGGACCTCCGGCTCCCGCTCACCGCCCCCACCTCCGCCGTCGCGGGCGTTCTCGGTGAGGGTGTCGAGGACCTTCTCGGCGACGGGCTCCCAGTTCGTGTACCTGTCGGGATAGGCGGACACTTCGACGCTCTGCGCGGCTTCGCCACGGTCCATGTCTTCCCATCCGGGAATGTCCAGCAACCCTCTCGGGCTGGGATGGTTCGGGCCGTCCTCACCGCCGAAGAACGCCCGAACCTGGTAGTCGACGTCCATCAGCTCCTCGACGCTGCCCCAACCGGACTGCGGGCGCATCTGGAACAACCCCAGAGAATCATGATCGGCCGCATCTCCGTCGTTCGGGTAGTCGGTCGATTCCGGGTAGGCGCTGCTGTTGGCCAGCTGGCGCAGCGTGGACTCCGTCAAGGCAGCCATGAGCGCGATGATCACCCCGTTCTCGGTGACCCCCTCGATCTCGGAACCGCCCGTGATGATGGCCGCCGCCCGCTCCAGTTGGGTCTTGTTCAAGGTGACGCTCTCGCCTTTCTTCGTCTCCGCCTCAAGCTCGTCCGGGACCGGTCCGACGTTCATGCCCGCGGTGTCGCATGTGCCTTGGAACAGCACGAACGGGTTGGCGACCGTGCCGATGCCGACGACGGCGATGAACGGGCTGAGCAGAACGAGAGCGGCGAGGACCGCGATCGCCTTCTTCATGACCGCCCCCTCTGCTTATTCGAGGGCTTCGCCGAGCACCGACAGGCGCAGCAGGCGGCACTGCTCGAACCGGGGCTCGCAGGCGAAGAACATCGTGAACTCCACCGGATGCTCCGACGCGGCCGGATCGTCCAGCCAGACGCCTGCCCGGTGCCGGGTGCCTTCGATCGTGTAGGCGATGGTGCCCTCCTCGAGCGCCGCACCCCCGGCGGCGAGCGCCTCGTCCCACTGGTCGGGCACGTAGACGCGGTCGATGTCGATGCGCTGGCTCGTCTGGTACTCCTGCAGCTGGGTCCAGACCGCGTCGGTGGGCAGGTAGTTGTCCAGATCCGCGATGAGGCCGGGCGTTTCCTCCCCGGTGAGGTCGGCGACCTCGATCAGCCGCAACCGGTGGTCTTCCGGGGTGAGGACGGTGTGGGTGTCCCAGTCGAAGAGCGCATGGGTGACCTGGCGGGCGAACCGTTCGGGATCCGCCGTCGCCGCCAATGGCTGCAGCGTCTGCGCCTCCGGGCTGCTCGTCTGACTCGGGGTGGGGTCTGGTCCC
>JAKDLE010000895.1 GCA_030453005.1 Pseudonocardia sp.
TGCGCCTGGTGCTCTACGACCAGCGCAGCCACGGCCGCTCGGAGCGGGCGTCCCGGGAGAGCTGCACGATCGAGCAGCTCGGTCGCGACCTCGACGCCGTGATCCGGGCGCTCGCGCCGGAGGGCCCGCTGGTGCTGGTGGGTCACTCCATGGGCGGCATGACGATCATGGCGCTGGCCGAGGACAACCCCGCGCTGTTCACCGAGCGGGTCACGGGCGTGGCGCTGATCTCGACGTCGGCGGGGGAGGTGGCCAGCGCCGGGCTGCAGGGCGCGCTGCTCTCGCGCCACAACCCGCGCACCCGTGGCGCCGGGCTGCTCGCCCGCCTGCAACCCAAGCTGGTCGACGTGGTGCGCGGCGTGGCGGGCGACGTGATCTGGGCGATCACCCGCCGGTTCGCCTACGGAGACCGCAACGTGGCGCCCTGGCTCGTGGACCTGGTCGACACCATGATCAGTTCGAACGCCGTGGACGCGTTGACCGACTTCGTCGACACCGTGGGCAGCCACGACCGGCTGGCCGCGCTCCCGGCGCTGGCGACGTGCGAGGTGCTCGTGGCGGCGGGCACGGCCGACCGGGTGATCCCCTACCCGCACTCCGAGCGCATCGCCGCCGAGCTGCCCCACGCCACGCTGGTCGACTTCCCTGGCGCGGGGCACCTGCCGATGCTGGAGCAGCCGGATGTGATGGACGAGGCGTTGGAGGACCTGCTGCAGCGCAGTGCCGCCCGCGCTGGCGCCCCGCGCGGCCGGGTGCGGCGGATGCGGCGGCGGGCATGAGCGCGGCCGCCGTCGGATGCGGCCGCGCCGCGTCCGGGACCGTCGGGCGGACGCGCTCGTGAGGACGGACGACGAGCACATCGAGCTGCCGGAGGTGGCCGACACCGAGGCGCTGGGCGAGCGGCTGGCCGTCGGGCTGGGGCCCGGTGACCTGGTCGTGCTGTCCGGGCCGCTCGGCGCGGGCAAGACGGCGTTCGTGCGCGGCCTGGCCCGCGGCCTCGGGGTGGCGGGTCCGGTCACGTCGCCGACCTTCGTGATCGCCCGCGAGCACCGTCCGCTGCCCGACGGGCCCGGGGTGCCGCTGGTGCACGTGGACGCCTTCCGTCTCGGGATGGCGGGCGTCGACGTCGCCGCCCAGCTCGACGACCTCGACCTCGACACCGACCTGGCCGACGCCGTCGTGGCCGTCGAGTGGGGGGAGGGCGTGGCCGAACGGCTCGCGGCGCGACACCTGCTCGTGCGGCTGGAGCGGCGCGACGACGACGTGCGGGTGGCCGCGGTGCGTCGGGTGGCGGGCACGTCGCCGCCACCCGGGTGAGCTCTCCCCCACCCACGCAGGCTGAGAGTGCCGTTCGCTCGGCGCGGATCGGCCGCCCCGCGGCGTCGGCGGCCGGGGCCCGCTCGTAGGCTCAGCGGTGTGCTCGTGCTGGCTCTGGACACCGCGACGCCTGCGGTCACCGCGGGCGTCGTCGAACTGAGCGCGGAGGCGGTCACCGTGCGGTCGTTCCGCGTCGCGCACGACCCGCGCAAGCACGGCGAGCTGCTGATGCCCGGGGTGCTCGCGGCCTGCGCCGACGCGGGGATCACGCTGCGCGAGGTCGACGCCGTCGTCACCGGGACGGGCCCGGGACCGTTCACCGGTCTCCGGGTCGGGATGGTCACCGCCGCCGCGCTCGGCGACGCGCTGGGCGTGCCCGTGCACGGCGTCGGCACGCTCGATGCGATCGCCGCCGACGCCGCTGCGCAGGCGGGGGGCAACCTGCTCGTCGTCACCGACGCCCGACGGCGCGAGGTGTACTGGGCGCTCTACGACACCCACGCGAGGCGCCTGTCCGGCCCCCACGGGGAGC
>JAKDLE010000896.1 GCA_030453005.1 Pseudonocardia sp.
CCAGTCGCTCGTGCCGGCCGGCGGCGGCGAGCAGCAGCAGCACCTCGCCGAAGGCGTCGAGCTGGAACTGGTGCCGCACGTGGTTGCCGATGATCGCATTCCCGCCCGGATACCCGGGCAGCGCCAACGACTGCTCCGGCGGCACCGCGCCTCCCTCGACGGTGTAGGCGGGCATCAGGTCCGGGCCGTCGGCGAGGACGCGTTCGCTGATGAACCGCACGGCATCGTCGAGCAGTGGATGCGGACCGTCCGCCGCGACGGCCTGGCCGGCGTAGCACTGGTCGCGGATCCATACGTACCGGTAATCGAAGTTGCGGCCGAGGTCGGCGCGCTCGGGGAGCCCGGTGGTGGCTGCTGCGACCATGCCCCCGCCCGCGCCCGTCAGCCCCCGCAGCACGGCATACGCCTGCCGCGTGTCCCGCGGCGCGAGGGTCGCGCCGAGATGCGGGATCGCCGCGTGCCATGCCGCCTCGGTGGCCGACCAGAGCGCCCCGGCATCGCCCGGGGCGGCGGAGACGCCGAGATCGCCGCGCGGGGCGTGGTCGGACAGCTCGAGCACCAGGTCGCGGTGTTCGCCGGCGCGGATCGTCATCACGGTGTGCAGCCGTCGCCCGCTGTGCCCGTCGCCCGTCACCTCGGCGTCCGGTGCGCCGCTCCAGCGCAGCCATATCTCGCCGATCCGCCCGCGCCAGTCGCCGTCTTCGCCCCGGCGCAGATCGCGCAGGTGCGCTCGCTCGAAGCCCGCCGCCGGGTCGAGCGTTATATCGACATTCGCGTCGCCCTCGACGGCGATGACACGGCGGAGAATGACGGCTCGGTGCGGATCGCCGGGGTAGGCGAGGGCCTCGCGGCACTCCACGATGCCGCCCTTGTCGGTCACCCAGCGCGAACGCCAGATCAGCGTCCCGTCCTCGTAGTAGCCGCCCCAGACGTGCCGGCCGGACGGGACGACGGTGTAGTTGCTCCGCCCGCCGATCAGCGCGGCGAACACTGCGTCGGAGTCCCAGCGCGGAAAGCACATCCACGCGAAGTCGCCGTGCGGGCCCACCAGGACGCCCCGCTCGCCGTCGGCCAGCAGCGAATAGCCGCGCAGCACGTGCGGCACCGGCGTTGTGCCATGCGGTGGACCGATGGGCGGCGATTCGGCGGGCGGCGACTCGTCAGCCGGCGTCATGGCGCAACCTCGATTCCATGCCGGATCGGCATTGGTCGAGGATTGCCCGCAGGTACGTGCGGTAAACATCCCGCCGGTCGGTGCGCGGTCGTCGGCCGGTTATTCAGCCGGTTGTTCGGGTGTGTTCGACGAGGCCCGCGTGCGCCAGCGCCGACGGGCTCGTCGCGAAGGCGAGGAACGCGTCGTTCTCGTGCGGGTCTCCGACGGTCACGCGCACACCGTCCTCGCCGTAGGGGCGGATGATGACACCCGCCTCGGCGCTCGATTCCGCATACCCGGCGGAGTGGGCGTCCAGCGGCAGCCACAGGAAGTTCGCGCCGCTGGGCGTGACGGGGTACCCGGCGTCGACCAGCGCCGCCGCCATCCGCTCACGCTCGGCGACCACCGAGTCGGTGCGGGCGAGCAACTCGTCGCGTGCGTTCAGGCACGCGGACGCGGCGGCCTGGGCGAGGCTGCTCACGCTGAACGGGATGAACACCTTGCGCAACGCGGCGATCACCGAGGAATCGCCGACCGCGTAGCCGACCCGCACGCCGGCCAGCCCGTACGCCTTCGAAAAAGTGCGCAGGACCACGACGTTGCGGTGCCGGCGCGCGATGGCGAGCCCATCGGGCACGGCGGAATCCTCCTGCCGACCCTCGCCCAGGTCCGTGCGGCCATGTCCCGGGC
>JAKDLE010000897.1 GCA_030453005.1 Pseudonocardia sp.
TCATGGCGCGGAGGCTACCGCGCGGGCCTGCGCGTCGGTCAGGGCCGACGTAGCTCGCACACGTGGCGGATCCCGATTACCGATCCCGTTATGGGTCAGGTGAGCCCGCCGTCGGCGTGGATGTTCTGGCCGGTGATCCATCGGCTGTCTGGGCGCGCCAGTAGGGCGATGAGGTCGGCGGCGTCCGTGCAGTGGCCGATCCGGCCGAGCGCGGTCATAGCGGCGGCGCCGTCGAGGGCCTCGGGCGGGGCGCTGGCACGCAGCAGGTCGGTGTCGGTGGGACCCGGAGACACGGTGTTGGCGGTGATGCCGTGGTGGCCCAGCTCGCGGGAGGCGACGCGGGTGATCTGCTCGACGGCGGCCTTGCTGGCTGCGTAGGCGGCCTCGCCGGGGCTGGGCCAGGCGGTGCCGATGGTCGAGACAGTGACGAGCCGGCCGTGGTCGCGGAGCCTGCGGGTGGCGTGCTGCACGGCCAGGAAGGAAGGAAGGTGCCGCGGGCGTTGGTGGCCATGATCCGGTCCCATTCGTCGACGCTGAGCTGGTCGAACCGCGCGTGGCCGATGACCCCGGCGTTGGCCACCAGTACGCTCAACCCGTCCACTTCGGCGTCGGTGAAGGCTTGATCGACAGCGGTGAACACGTCCTCGAACTGGTCGGGTCGGGCCAGGTCGAGTTGCACGGCGCGTGCCCAGCCACCCTCGGCGGCGATGTCGGCGACCACAATGTCGGCGGCGGCGCGCTGGGTGGCGTAGGTGAGCACCACGGCGGCGCCGTCGACGGCCAGCCGTACGGCGATCGCCCGACCGATCCCGCGGGACCCGCCGGTGACCAGGGCGCCACAGCCCGCCAAGGGCCGTTCGGGGAGTGGCTCTGCAGCAGTGGACGTCATCATGGTTGGCAGCGTGGCGAGGATCGCGGAACGCTGCGCACCCCGATTGTTGAGATTCTTGGCCGCATGGTCGACACCGCTCCGCTCGCCTACTGCGTCTGCTCTCGCTGCTGCAGGCCCACCAGCACTGGTCCGCAGCCACGCTGGCCGCCCGTCTCGAGGTCACCACCCGGACCGTGCGCGCTGACGTGCAGCGGCTGCGGTCGCTGGGCTATGACATCGACGCCGCTCCCGGTGTGGCCGGCGGGTACCGGCTGCGGGCCGGCACCACGATGCCGGAGCTGTTGCTCGACGACGACGAGGCGGTCGCCGTCGCGATCGGGCTGCGCACGGCCGCAGCCGCCGGAGTCACCGGGATCGGCGAGCACGCCGGCCGGGCCGCGGCCAAGCTCGAAGGGCTGCTTCCGGGCCGACCGCGGCACCGGCTGCGCACCCTCAGTCTCAGCGCGGTCGCCGACACCGTGCCGAACAGCCGCGACCCCGTGCCCGGCGAGGCCCTCGCGGCGGTGGCCGCTGCCTGTGAGCGCCACGAGCAGCTGCGCCTGGGCTACACCGACCGACACCAGGCCAGCAGCCGCCGGCGGGTGGAGCCCCACCGCCTGGTCCACGTGAGCGGGCGCTGGTACCTGGTGGCTTACGACCTCGACCGCGAGGACTGGCGCAGCCTGCGCGTCGACCGGATCAGCCCGAAGACCCCCACCGGGCCCCGGTTCACCCCGCGCGAGCTGCCCGGCCCCGACCTGGCCGTCACGCTCGCCGGCCTGGACCTGACCCTGGTGCCCAACGACGACATCGGCGACGTGCTGGTCGCGCAGTCGCGGCAGCTGGCTCACGAACAGGCGCGACTGTTCGCCACGATGACCGAGGTGGTGTACCGGCGTCCGTTCGCCGGTCCCCTGGAGGTGCGCCGCGGTGAGACCCCCGAGCTCTACGGCGCCGACGAGATCCGGGCG
>JAKDLE010000898.1 GCA_030453005.1 Pseudonocardia sp.
GGCCGGATCCGTCCCGTTCCTCACACCCCGGCGCCGGGCTCCGTCGTGCCGTTCTTCGCCGTACCGTTCTCCCGGGTGCCGTTCCTCGCCGACCCGTTGCCGGCTCCCGGGGCGCGGACCAACACGAGTTCCTCCACGTGCGCCGCCTCCACGGCGAGGGCCCTCCGTGGCGAGGACGGCCGCGACCCGCCTCCGCTCGGGGGCCGGACGGGACCTGTGCCACAGGCGCGCCGGTCCTCGTGTCGACACCCTGCCCATGTCGTCCCCCTCGCCGGAGCGGCCGGTCATTCGATCGGTCCACCGCAGCCGCGGCGTGCTCACGCTCGGCGACATGCTCGTCAGAACGGGCAGCAACGTTACTCGAACGAGTGAACACGGGTGAGCGGGCGGAGCAGGTAACGGCTGACGCCTCCGGTGCGACCACCGAGCGTGCCGACGACAGGCAGAGCTGAGGAATGTCGATGACTTCGGATCTCGCGGGACGGGCCACCGATCAGCGTGCTCCGGCTGACGACCAGGTCCCGTTCCCCCCAGTGCTGTGGCTGCGCCGCTACGCGGCCGCGGTTATCGCGAGCGACGTGCTCGCCGTCGCCGTCGTGGTCCCGATGGGGATCTGGCTGGAGTTCGGCATCCACGACCTGAACTTCGGCGACCGCGTCTCGCCATGGCTGCCGCTGGTCAGCGGCCTGCTGACGATCGTGTGCCTGGCACTGGGACGGGCCTGGGACCCTCCGGTGCTCGGGCAGGGCTCCGAGGAGTACGCCCGGCTCGTGCGGGCGGTGGCCGCCGGCTCGATCACGCTGGGCATGGGCGGGCTGGCCCTACAGGTCCCGTCGGTGCGGCCGTGGGCGTTCGGGCTGATCCCGGCCATGGGAGTGCTCAGCCTGATCGGGCGCTACGCCCTGCGCCGCCGGCTGCACCTGCACCGCTTCGAGGGCCGGTGTGTGCACCCGGCCCTGGCCGTCGGCTCCGCCGAGTCGGTCTCCGACCTGGTCTATCGCACCCGGAGGGAGCGGTCGAACGGCTGGGTGGTGCGCGGTGCCTGCACGCCCGGTGGCGGTTTCGACGGCGTCCAGGACATTCTCGGGGTTCCGGTCATCGGCGATCTGGACGCCGTGGCGGACGCGGTCCGTGCCGGTGGCTACCGGGTAGTCGCCATCGGCCGCGCTCCCGGCTGGACCCCACGACGCCTGCACCAGCTCGCGTGGGACCTCGAGGGAGTGGGCGCCGACCTCGTGGTCGACCCCGGGCTGATGGAGGTGGCCGGGCCGCGGCTGCACGTCGCGCCGGTCGACGGCCTGCCGCTGCTACGGCTGACGCAGCCATCACTCACCGGGCTGCCGCGCATCGTCAAGGCCGTGATGGATCGCATCGGCGCGGCGGTGGTGCTGGCGCTGGTCGCCCCGCTCCTGCTCGGCATAGCCGTGGCGGTGCGCGTGGACGGTGGTCCGGTGTTCTTCCGGCAGACACGGGTCGGCCGACACGGCCACCCCTTCACGATGATCAAGTTTCGGTCGATGGTGCCCGACGCGGAGGCCCGGCGCGCCGAGCTGGCCGCCGGCAATGACGGTGACGGCCCGCTGTTCAAGATTCGCGCCGACCCGCGGGTCACGCGCGTCGGCGCCCTCCTGCGCCGCTACTCCCTCGACGAGCTCCCCCAGCTGTTCAATGTGCTCGGCGGCTCGATGTCCCTGATCGGGCCGCGCCCGCCGCTGCCCGAGGAGGTCGCCACCTACGACCGGACGGCCAAGCGGAAGCTCCGCGTCCGCCCGGGTCTGACCGGCCTGTGGCAGGTCAGCGGCCGCAGCGACCTGTCGTGGGAGGAGTCGGTGCGCTTC
>JAKDLE010000899.1 GCA_030453005.1 Pseudonocardia sp.
TTCTACATCCTCCACCGCCGAATCGGACTGCGTCTGGTCTGCCTGGTCCACGTCCGTGTCGGGCGGCGGCTGGGCGACGTCTTCCGCCAGTACCGGGCTCGCAACTGGGCCCGGCGCCACCGTCCCCGGCCTCGGAGCCACCACCGCGCCCCCGGCCGCCGGGACCGCCTTGCGCGTCGGGACCGCCGCCGACGCACCCGCGGCACCGGACCGCGCCAGCCGCGCCGGCGGCCGGGCGACGGCGGCGACCGCCCCGACCCGCACCGGGCCGGGCGGGGTGGTGGCCACGTCCTCCCCCGCCAGCTCCCCGGTCCACGGGTCGACGCCCGGGACGGCACCGTCCAGCGCGGGGGTGGGCTCCGCGGCGTCGGCCTGCGCACCCGATGCGACCACCCCCGAGCCCGTGGTCCCGATCGGATACACGCCGGTGGCGACCGTCGCGGAGAGCAGCAGGGTGGCCGTCACGCTGGTCGCGGCCGCGAGGGTCAACACGCGGCGGTGGCGCCGCCATCCGCCGACCGGCTCCTCCTCGACATGCTCGAGCAGCGGGGGCAGCTCCATCGACGGGCGCGCGGGGGCATCCTCCGCCGGGGGTTCGTCGTCGGTGGCCGCCACGGCGACGTCGGGATCCGGGCCGCGAGCCACCAGAGCGGCTCCGGTGGCGATCACCGTCTTCGCGTCGACGTCGACCGCGAGCGGACGGTCGAGCTCCGCGGAGAGCACCTGCGTGACGAGCGGGATCCGGGACGACCCGCCCACGAGCAGCACGGCATCGAGGTCGCCGGGCAACACGGCGGCGGACGCGAGTGCCCGCTGCAGCGCCTCGACGGTCTCGGCGACGGACGGACGGATCATCTCCTCGAACTCGGCGCGGGTGAGCCGCACCTGGGTGTGCAGCCCCGGCAGCATCACCGAGATCGTCGCCTCGGTGTCACTGGACAGCGCCTCCTTGGCGCCGGTGCACTCCCTCCGGAGGCCGGCGACGGCGGCCTTGACCGCGGGATCGCTCGGGTCGAGCTCGAGCCACGCGGAGCCGACCGCCGCCACGACGTGGTCGAAGACGGCCTGGTCGAAGTCGATGCCGCCGAGGTGCTCGATGCCCACCGGGCGGCCCAGCAGCTCGAACCCGTCGTCGTCGCACCTGCGGACGACGGCCGCGTCGAACGTGCCACCGCCCAGGTCGTACACGGCGACCACGCCGCCGGGGCCGATGCGCGCGGTGCTGGCGTAGCCGACGGCGGCCGCCTGCGGCTCGGAGAGGAACCGCACCCCGTCGACACCTTCGGCGTCGACCGCCGCGGCCAACCGCTCGCGCTTGTGCGGCCCCCAGTCGGCGGGGTGGGTCATGGTGATCGCCTCGGCCGCGGCCCCCTCGCGCTCGGCGACCTTCGCCACCATCCAGGCCGTGAACCGGGCCGCGAGCTTCTCGGCACTCATCGGCACGCCGCCCACGACCAGGGGGGTCCCGTCGCCGATCCGCCGCTTGAACTCGCGCACGACCCGGGCGGGCTCGATCAGCGCACGGCGCTGCGCCGCCTCCCCGACCAGCAGCGTCCCGTCCGTGGCGGAGTACACCACCGAGGCCACGGCCGCCGCCGCTCCGGACAGGGGAACCACCTCGGGCGCGACCTGCCCGGACCGGCAGACGACGGCGGCCGAGTACGACGTACCGAGATCGATCCCCAACTGGTACGACATGCGCGGGCATCCTTCGCGTCGGCGGGTCACGGCGAAGCGTACCGAGACCTCCACTCGGCCTTTCGTCGTCAGGCGCGCACCCGTTAGCGACCTTCACCCGATCAGGGCGACGATCGCCGCCGCGGCTACCCGCCGT
>JAKDLE010000080.1 GCA_030453005.1 Pseudonocardia sp.
ACGCCGTCGCACGCTCGCGGACGTCCGCCTACACCTGGTGCGTCATCGACGATGGCGACGCCCTGTCGCTGCCCTACTCCGACGCCTCCTTCGACGCCGCGGTCTCCACCCAGGTCTACGAGTACGTGGCCGACGTCCCCGCTGCACTGGCCGAGCTGCGCCGGGTGCTGCGCCCGGGCGGACGGGTCCTCGTCCTCGACACCGACTGGGACTCGGTCGTCTGGCACACCGCCGACCGCGACCTGCACCGGCGGGTCATGGCCGTCTGGGACCAGCACCTCGTCGACCCCCACCTGCCGTGCACCCTGCCGGGGCACCTGCGGCGTGCCGGCTTCCGGATCACCGACCGTTCCCTCATCCCCCTGTTCAACGCCACCTTCGACGCCGCGAGCTACAGCGCCCTGACCATCCAGACGATCGGCGGCTACGTGCGGGGGCGCGGCGGGATCACCGCCGAGGACGTCCGGGCGTGGACGGCGGACCTGGAGGCACGGGGCGCGGAGGACGACTACCTGTTCAGCCTCAACCGGTACTGCTTCACGGGCGTGGCGGTGTGACCGGCATCCGCGACACCACGACGGAGTCCGGTGTCGACGCCCGAACGACGGGCCGCGCCCTCGCCGCGCTGCGCATCCTGTTCGGCCTGATCTACCTGAGCAACGCGTTCGCGAAGCTCGTGGACGTCAGCGACTTCCGGATCGGGCCGATCGGGGCGAACCTCATCGCCCGCGACGCCGCCCGCAGCATCCTCCAGAGCGCCGCGCAGGACACCTGGCTGCCGCCGCTCGGGGCCTTCTACGACAACGTCGTGCTGCCCAACTGGGCCTTCTTCAGCCCGTTCCTGATCGTGGCGGAGTTCGCGATCGGCCTCGGCCTGCTGTTCGGCGTGGCCACCCGCCTGGCCGCGCTGGGCGGGCTCGCCCTCATCGGGCCGATCTGGCTGATGATGCTCGACGAGGGCCACTACCTGTGGGTCTACCCCGTCGAGCTGTTCCCCCTGCTCATCCTGGCCGTGGTGCCCGCAGGCCGCGTCCTGGGCCTCGATCGCGTCCTCGCCGCCCGCTTCCACGGCCGGTGGCCGTTCTAGCAGGCGCCCGGGTCACCCGCGGACCGCGGCCACGGCCGCCTTCTCGATGTCGGCCTCGGAGACCAGGACGTGCAGGGCCGCGTCGCCCAGGGGAATGAAGCTGTCCGCGGCGGCGACGCGGCTGATGCGGCCGGTGAAGCCTGCGTCCACCAGCGCGGTGACCACCCCCTCCGACACGCCTCCGGTGCGGCGGGTCTCGTCGACCACCAGCACCGTGCCGGTCGCCTGTGCCTCGCGCAGCACGTCCTCGACGGGCAACGGGGCCAGCCAGCGCAGGTCGACCACGCGGACCCCGATCCCGGCCCGCTCCAGGCGCGCCGCGACGCGCAGGCTCAGGTACAGCCCGTTGGCGAAGCTCACCAGCGTGAGGTCGGTCCCGTCGCCGTGGGTGCGGGCACGGCCGATCGGGACGTGGTGGTCCGCCCAGGTGTGCGGCGGCGGGTACGGCGTGGTCCAGCCGCCGTCGCCGTCGGTGTGCAGGTCCCGCGTGTGGTAGAGCGCGATCGGTTCCAGGTAGACGGAGACGGTCCCGTCGACCGCGGCCGCGGCCACGCACGTCCGCAGCATCGCCGCGGCGTCGTCGGGGCGGGCGGGTGCGGCGATCACGAGCCCCGGGACGTCGCGCAGCGCCCCGACCGCGTTGTCGTTGTGGAAGTGGCCGCCGAAGCCCTTCTGGTAGGCCAGGCCCGCGACGCGCAGCACCATCGGGTTGCGGTACCGGCCGTCGGAGAAGAACTGCAACGTGGCGGCCTCGCCGCGGAGCTGGTCCACGGCGTTGTGGAGGTAGGCGAGGTACTGGATCTCGGGGATCGGCAGCAGCCCGGAGACCCCCGCGCCGAGCGCCAGCCCGAGCACGGTCTGCTCGTCGAGCAGCGTGTCGAACACGCGGGCCGCGCCCACCTGCTTGGCCAGGCCCCGGGTCACGCCGTACACACCGCCCTTGACCGCCACGTCCTCGCCGAACACCAGCGCGCCCGGGTGGGCCGCCAGTACGTCCGACAGGGTGCGGTTGACCGCCTGCGCCAGTGTCACCGGCGGCCCGTCCTCGGGCGGCGCCACGCCGAAGGCCGCGGCCCGCTCCGCGCCCCCGGCGGCGGTGGCGGCCGCCTGCGCCACGGCCCGCGGGCTGCGGCGGGTGATCGGCGCCGTGATCGAGGCCGCGGTGCTCAGCCCGGGCAGGTCCGCGACCTCGCGCGCGACGTCCCACACCTGCTCACGCTTGGCCTCGTAGCGGGCCACGACCTCCCCGGGGCTCAGCACCCCGCAGCCGACCAGCAGCCGCGCGGTGCCCAGCAGCGGGTCGCGGGCCAGCTCGGCGGTGATCGTCTCCGGGCGGCGGTAGGCGCTCTCGACGTCGGAGCCCGCGTGCCCCATCAGCCGCACGGTCCGCAGGTGCAGCAGCGCCGGTCGCCGGTGTTCCCGCACCCAGTCCGCCGCCTCCCGGGCCCCGTCGACCGCACTCACCAGGTCGGACCCGTCGGCCGCGACGTAGTGCAGCCCCGGCCTGCCGGTGTAGGCCTGGGTGATCCATCCCGCGGGCGTCGGCACGCTGATCCCGATGCCGTTGTCCTCGCAGACCAGCAGCAACGGCATCGGCAGCCCCCGGAAGCCGACCTGGACGGCGGCGTTGACGGCGCCGGTCGCGGTCGAGTGGTTGGCCGAGGCGTCACCGAAGCTGCACACCGCGACGGCGTCGGACGGCCACCCGCCCGTCACCCCGATCCGGGTCGCGCGGTCGATCGAGAAGGCGACGCCGAACGCCCGGGGCAGGTGCGAGGCGATCGTCGAGGTCTGCGGGATCACCGCGAGCTCGCGGCGCCCGAACACCTTGTGCCTGCCCCCCGAGATCGGTTCCTCGGTGGCGGCGACGACCCCGAGCAGCACGTCGCGCAGGGCGTCGACGCCGGGGACCTGGCGGGCCCGCTCCAGGTAGAAGCCACCGGAGCGGTAGTGCAGCAGCGCGGGGTCGGTCGGCCGCAGTGCCGCGGCCACCGCCGCGTTGCCCTCGTGCCCCGACGAACCGATTGTGTAGTAGCCGGCGCCCTGGGCCCGCAGCCTGCGCGCCGCCAGGTCCAGGTGCCTGCTGCCGAGCTGGGAGTCGAACAGCTCCAGCGCCCGCTGCGGGGTCAGCCGGGCGCCCAGCGACGCCGGCTCCCGACCGAGGGACCCGGCACGGTCGAGGAAGTGGGCGTCGACGGGGTCGGTGCGCGGGTGGTTCACGAGTCCTCCTTCAGGCCGCACGAGTTCAGGGCCGCCCGAGTACGGCCACCCGCCCCCTCGTTACCCTGCGTCCATGCCCGACGACGACACATGCAGCATCGGCCTCGAAGGCGCCCTCGCGCACGCGGAGCGCGAGGTCGACGCGGCCGCGAAAGCCGTCGCCACCCTCGGTCGCGAGCTGAAGAAGGCCCGCGCCGCGGCCGCGACCGGACAGGTGCGGGACCTGCGCAAGGTACTCGACACCGCCCGGGCGCTGGCCGTCGAGGTGGCCGGGCAGGTCGAGACCGCGGCCGCCTCCTACGACGTCGACGAGCCCGCGCTGCTGTCCTCGGGCGCCTACGCCAAGGAGTTGCTGGCCGCGGCCGAGGCGGCAGGCGTCGCGATGTTCGAGGACGACGACCGGCTGCTGTGCTACCCCTCGATCGTGCGGGTGCTCCCGGGCGACCTCGCGTTGGAGATCGATCGCAAGCGGGCCCGCGGCATCCGCCCGTCGGTGGTGGTGGACCAGCTCGGGAAGGCGCAGCGGGCTGGGCCGCGGTTCAAGGCCGCTCCGCTCCTGGCCAGCCTGCTCGGCGCCTACGACCTGGTGGTGGCCGGGCAGGGGAAGTCACCCGGCGCCGTGGTGCGGCTCGTCGACGTCTACGCCGTGCTGACCCTGCTGCCCGGCCAGTCCCGCGACTACACCAAGGCCGAGTTCGCCCGCGACCTCTACCTGCTCGACCAGAGCGGCTCGCAGGAGAGCTCCGCCGGGCGGAGGCTGCGGTGGGCGGCGAGCTCGGGCACCCGCGGCGCCGGGGTACTCACCACCGTCACCCGCAGCGGGCAGCAGCAGCGCTACTGGGGGATCGCCTTCGAACCGGCTACCCCGTGAGTGACACCGGCGAGATCTCCGGCGGGTTCCCCGCAGGTGGCATCGGGCTGCGGCCCGACGAGTACGCCCGGTTCGTCTCCGCCGAGTACCTCGACGACTACGTCCGTGCCGGTGGCGCGGCCGTACGGTTCGTGGTGGCGGGCAGCGACGAGATCGCCACGCGATGGCACACCGGGCTGGCCGCGGCGGCCGACGAGCACGGCTACCTGTGCGTGGGCGTCGACGCCGCCGAGCACCGGGTGCACATGATCGACCAGGTCTACGCCGCAGTCGCCCGTCAGGTCGACTGGCTCGACCTCGCCCGCCGCCAGGTCACCGCCGGGTGGGAGTCCCTCGGCCTGGCTCCGGAGAGGCCCGGCGCCCTGTCGGTCGCGGAGGTGGCCGCGCACCACGACGTGGCGGTGCCCGAGGCGGCGCGCAGCATGCGCAGGCTCCTGGAGTCCGACCTGTTGCGCGACCCCGGCCTGGACCGCGAGTTCCGGCTCGCCGCGCTGCGGCTGTGCCAGTGCGAGCTGGCCACCGGCGACGTGCTGGAGGCCGAGCGGGACGCCGTGCTGGCCTGGCTGCGGGTCGAGCCGGTCGCGCTGCGCGCGGTGAAGTCGGCGTCGCTGCACGGGCGGGTCGCCCGGCCCAACGCGCGGGCGATGCTCGTGTCGCTGGCGGCGTGGCGGGCCCGCATCACCGGGTCGGGCGTCGTGGTCGACATCGACCTGAGCCGCCTCGCGGTGGCCCGGCGTCCTCCCTTGGAGCAGCGCAGCGGCCACTACTACACGAAGGCCGCCGTGCTCGACGCCTACGAGGTGCTGCGCCAGCTCGTCGACGCCACCGACAACCTGCGCGGCGCCTTCGTCGCCGTCACCATGCCCCCCGAGCTGGTCACCGACGACGCCCGCGGCCTGCCCGCCTACAGCGCACTGCACCTGCGGATCGTCGACGAGATCCGGGACCTGCGCCGCGCCAACCCGTTCGCCGCGCTCGTCCGGCTGCAGACCCGGCTGGAGGCCGTCCGATGACGAGGGGCCGGACGAACGACAGGCTCGCCGCCCGGCGCGCGATCGAGGCGCTGCGCTCGGGTGTGCCCAGCCGCGACGCGGTCGCGGCGCTGGGCAGCGGCCAGGCCGAGATCGAGGACCGGTTCACCGCCCTGCTCGACGGGATCGGCACGGTCCGCCGCGAGAACCGCGGTCTGCTGCTCGGCGGCGGCTTCGGCGCGGGGAAGAGCCACGTCCTGGAGCACCTGACCCACCTCGCCCTGGACCGCGGCCACGCGGTGAGCCGCATCGTGATCAGCAAGGAGACGCCGCTGCACGACCCGGCCAAGGTGCTGCGCGCCGCCGTCGAGTCGGCGGTGTCGCCCGACGGCGCGATCGGGGCGGTCGCCGAGGCCGCCGCCGGGCTGGACCCAGGGAGCCCCGCGTTCGCCGAGCTGCTGCGCTGGTGCAGCGGCTCGGGCGCGCCGGTCGACGAGTGGTTCCCGATCACCCTGACCCTGTTCCCGCTGGTGCAGGCGGGCGAGGACAACTTCGCCGACGCGATCGTGCGGTACTGGTCGGGCGACAAGCTCGCGGTCGCCGAGGTCCGCAGACACGCGAAGTTCGCCGGGATGGGCAAGCCCGCTCTGGCCGCCGTACCCGCCCGCGAGCTGGCTCGTCAGCGCTTCCGGTTCCTGGCCCGGCTGTTCGTGGCCGCCGGGCACCAGGGCTGGGTGCTGCTGTTCGACGAGGCCGAGCTGATCGGCCGCTACACCCTGCAACAGCGCGGCCGCTCCTACGCCGAGCTGGCCCGCTGGCTGGGCCCCGACAGCGACGACCCGGCCGCGCCGCTGGCGGCCGTCGTGGCCATGACCGACGACTTCGACGCGGCCGTGCTCACCGCCAAGAACGACCGGGAGGTCGTCCCGGCGAAGCTGCGCGCGAAGCAGACCACCGAGTGGGCCGACATCGCCTGCCGCGCGGAGACCGCGATGGGCCTGATCGAGAACGACATGCTGCTGCTCGACGCCCCCGACGACGCCGAGCTCGACCACGCCTACCGGCGGCTGCGCGCGCTGCACTCGCAGGCCTTCGACTGGGACGCCCCCGACGTCACCGGCCTGGAGAGGCTCGGCACCACGCGAATGCGGCAGTACGTGCGGGCGTGGATCAACGAGTGGGACCTCGTTCGGCTCGACCCGGCCTTCCAACCCGACAGCCAGGTCACCCCGGTCACGTCCAACTACGACGAGCTGCCCGAACTCGACTGGCCCGAGGACCGCGACCAGCAGTGACGGTGTCGGGGTCAGCCGCCTGCCAGCCTGCTGCGGTGCTTCGCGAGCGCCTTGCGGGCGGCCTTGGCCACGACCTTCACCGGATGGTGCACGCCGATCGAGGTGAGCACGTCGATCAGACGGGGATGGTCGAGCCGCCAGATCCGCTCCAGCACGTCCAGGTGCTCGGTCGGTTCTCCCGCCGCGAGCATGTCGACGATGTCCTCGGGCGCACCGGCGTCCATGATCGCGGCCAGTACGTCGACCAGCCCGGAGACCAGACGCTCGGGTTCGACGGTGTCCGGGTCGAGCGCGGAGCGGGCGGCGAGCCAATGCAGCACCAGCCCGTCGTGCGGCCCGCCCAGCTGCGCGCGGACCCCGCCGACCGCCACGTCGCCGAGCACCGCCTCGACCGATCCCAGACCGGCCAGCGCGGCGACGGTCGTGCGCCGGGCGGCCGTGATCTCGGCGACGAGCGCCCGGCCCGCCTCCTGCGGATCGGGCTGGACCGCGAACCACGCCGAGGCCTCGACGACCCACTCTGCTTCGTGGATGACACCGACCAGGTCGGCGATCATGGCGGCGTCGGACGCCTCGGGCTCGGCTCGCAGGACCACCTCCACGCCGGCCTCGCGGGCCAGCTCGACCACGATCGGGAGGCCGGCCGCGCTCAGCGTGGCGTGCCCGTCGAGATCGTGGGACACCCCGCAGCCCGGGCACCGCTCCCCGACGTCACCGGTGCGGGCGACGACCCCGAGTGCGACCAGTAGCTCCAGCTCCCGCACCACGTCGGCGAGGAACAGCACCGGCAGGAAGCGCGCCAGGCCCGACGAGGTCGCCACCGCGAGGTCGATGACGTCGTCGACGAGCGTCTCGACCGGGGCACCTTCCGGGCCGGCAGCCAACAGCTCAAGCATGATCATCAGGGCGTGCCCCTCGGCGTCGGGGTCAGCCGGCACACCGACCGTCGAGGTGACCACCCGCTCGTAGGCGGCGATCTCGTCGAGCGCGGCGAAGGACTTGACGGCGAGCAGCCGTCCACGCTGCCGGCGCAGCGCCCCGGCCGCGGTCGCGACGCCGACCAGGCGGTTCAGGTTCGGGAGGTCCTCGGCCGAGCGCATGCCGCCGGGCAGCTCGTCGCCGGTGTCCAGGGCATCGACGAGATGGCGTGCGTCGGCGAGACGCAGATTGCCCTTGGCGGTCACCGACCGGCCGGGCGAGGCGCAGTACCCGGCGAGTAGCCCCACCTGTCGCATCAGCGGGATCGCCCGCACCGCGGCGAGCCGTTCCTCGGAAGAGGGCAGCCGGACCGGCCCGATGAGGGCGGGTTCTGCGTCCTCGTCGTCCTCGTCGTCCTCGGCGGCGTCGAGCCGACCCAGCAGCGCCGCGACGTCGTCGAAGGGGTTGTCGGGGCCCGCGTCGACGCCGATCCCGCCACCGAAGATGCTCTTGGCCATGCCGAAGTTGGCCGGGTTGCCCATCTCGCGCAGGAACGCGGCCGTGCTGCGCTCGCAGTACCTCCGCATCTGCGCGGGCGAGCCGGCGCGCAGCAGGCCGGTGTGGGCGAGGAACTCCACGAACGCCGCCACCGAGATCGGGATCTCCGCGCAGTCCTGCGGCGACGCCGAGAGCTTGCGCGGGCACCACTCGAACAGGAACGTCCGCACGTCGTCGACCGTCCAGTGGTCCAGAGCGCCGTCGGCGTAGCCCCACTTCCAATCCATGAGCAGCCCGGCGTCGTTCGGGTCGCCGGACACGTCCTGGGCCCGCAGCCAGCCGGCGAAGCGCTCGCCCAGCTCGTCGCGGCGGGTGTGGAACGGCTTCTCGTCGTCCGGATCGAACTGCATGCGCATCAGGGTCGGTCCCAGCTCTCGACGGCTCGGCCGCACCGGCTTCGACAATGGCGGCGGGGTGAGCGTAGCCGAACGCCCCCCACACCACCCGCGCCGATCGGGGACGATCCCGCCGGGGGTCCGGGCGGCCACCCGCCGGTGGCCACCGTCCGGGCACAGGCGCATCAAGTGCTCGGCCTGACTCAATGTCTGCCCGGTCGACGAGCGCGCGGGGGGCCAGGT
>JAKDLE010000900.1 GCA_030453005.1 Pseudonocardia sp.
TGGGCGATCGGCGCATCGAGGATCTGCCGGTGCCCTTCGCGTGCTGCGCGGCGAACATCGAGGACGCCGCGGAGCACTGGTTCGACGACGGGCCCGTCGTCGACGCCGTGCTCGCCTCGGCCGCGGTGCCGGGCCTGCTGCCACCCGCGGTGGTCGACGGCCGGCACTACCTCGACGGTGGGCTGGTCAACAGCATCCCGCTGGGCCGCGCCGTCGAACGGGGGGCCCGGCGCGTCTTCGTGTTGCAGGTGGGGCGCATCGACCAGCCGCTGCGGCCGCCGCGACGGCCGTGGGAGGTGGCGTTGGTCGCGTTCGAGATCGCCCGCAGGCACCGCTACGCCCGCGACCTGGCCGCCGTGCCCGACCACGTCGAGGTGCACGTCCTGCCGACCGGCGCGAGCGGGGCCCCGCGGTGGGACACCCGCGCGGCGCTGCGCTACCGCGACCTCAGCGCCTCCCGGGCCCGGATGGCGGCCGCCCATGAGGCGTCGACGCAGTACCTGCGGACCGTGGCCGGGGTCGGTGGGTGAACCTCCCGCCGCGGTGGTTCCGTCGACTGGTGCTTGCCCCGGCCGTCGTCGCGCTCACCGGGGTCGTGCTGTGGACGCTGCCCGCGTGGGTCGTGCTGGCCGCCGCGGCGTCGCCGTTCCTGCCGGGCAGGCTGCGCGCGTTGCGGGTGGCGTGGGTCGTCCTCGTCGTGCTCGTCATGGAGTCCGTCGTGCTCGGGGCCCTGACGGTGCTCTGGCTCGCGTCCGGGTTCGGCCTCGCCCTGCGCACGTCCCGGTTCCAGTACCTGCACTACCAGCTCGTCGGCTGGTACCTGCGCGTCCTGTACGGCGCGGTCGCGCGGGTGATGCGGCTGGAGGTCGAGGTGGAGGGCCCGCACCCCGACGAGTACCGCGACCGTCCGCTGCTGGTCTTCTGCAGGCACGCCGGGCCCGGCGACTCGTTCCTGCTCGTGCACGCACTGGTCAACTGGTACTCCCGTGAGCCGCGGATCGTCCTCACCGAGACGATGCAGTGGGCTCCGGCGCTCGACGTGCTACTCAACCGGCTGCCCAACCGGTTCGTCGGGGCCGGTCGCGGCGGCAGGCTGATCGAGCGGATCGGGGAGCTGGCCACGGCGCTCGACCACGACGACGCGTTCGTCATCTTCCCCGAGGGCGGCAACTTCACCGAGCGACGCCGCCTCGCGGGCATCGACCGGCTGCGCAGCCGCGGGCACGAGGACATGGCGCGCCGCTCCGAGCAGATGCGCCACGTGCTGCCGCCCCGCCCGGGCGGCGTCGCCGCCGCGCTGGCCGCGGCCCCCGAGGCCGACGTCGTGTGGGTGGCGCACGCCGGGCTGGACCACCTCTACACCGCGGCCGACATCTGGCGGGAGCTGCCGCTCGACACGACGGTGTCGATGCGCTGGTGGCGGGTGCCCGCCGCGGAGGTGCCGCACGGGGAGGACGCCCAGGTGGACTGGCTCTACGACTGGTGGGAACGCATCGACGACTGGGTCGACGGGGTACGGGTCGACGAGGTACGGCGCCCGAGCTGACCCTCCGATATGCATGCACGAGTACGCATGGGTACTGTGACGCCATGGGTCACGGGCACGGTCACGGCCACTCCGCCGACACCGACCGCACGCGGTTGGCCGTCGCGCTCGGCGTCACGCTCGCCACCGCCGTGGTCGGCGCGGCCGGGGCCGTGCTGACCGGCTCGCTGGCGCTGCTCGCCGACCTCGGACACCTGCTCACCGACGCCGGGGCGCTCGCGGCCGCGTTCGTCGCCTCGATCCTCGCCGTGCGGCCCGCCGACGAGCGTCGCACCTTCGGGCTC
>JAKDLE010000901.1 GCA_030453005.1 Pseudonocardia sp.
CACGAACACGCCGTTGACCGCACCGTTCTGCGCGAGCTCCACCTGGACCTGTCCGCCGTCCGGCACCGGCACGAGCACACACCCGAGATCGAGGACGCGAGACTCCGCGGCGAGCTCATCGAGGCCCTCGACCTCCGACTCGTCGAAGGGGCCGTCACTGCGATCCTGAGCCTGGTCCTCGTCGGCGCCCCCGTCCTCGTCGGCACTGTCGCCGTCACTGTCGCCGGCGCCCGCAGGGGCGTCCGTGGCCGTGGCCCCTCCGCCGGCCGTGGCCCCTCCGCGGTCGTCACCCGCCGCTTCTGCGGTCAGGTCCGGTTCCGAGGCCGTCTCGTCAGCCGTCGCGGAGGAATCGGCCGGCTCGGTGACCGACGGATCCCCGCCTGTGCTCTGCTTCTTACGCCCGAACACTCACGCTCCCCGTTCTGTCGTCTGGCCGCGGGACTCCGACTCGTCGGTCCCGTCCTTCGTCAGTACCGAATGCCCCCCGCTCGATCCGTACCCTCCGGACCCGCGGGAAGTCTCGTCGAGATCGGACACCTCGACGAAATCGACCAACTCCACGCGCTGGACCAGCAACTGCGCGATCCGATCGCCGCGCGCGATCGCGATGGAATCGTGCCGATCATGGTTGATCAGGCAGACCTTGATCTCACCACGATATCCCGCATCGATGGTCCCCGGGGTGTTCGCGATCGACAACCCCGTCCGCGCGGCCAGCCCCGACCGCGGGTGCACCAGCCCGACGGTGCCGTGCGGCAACGCCACGGCCACGCCGGTGCCGACGACCGCGCGCTCGCCCGGATCGATCCGGATAGCGACCGGGGACTGCAGGTCGACCCCCGCATCACCGGGGTGCGCGCGTCTCGGCACCGGCAGGCCGTCGTCGAGCCTGCGGATCGGGACCGGCCCGAGTGCGCCGGACGCGGCGGCGCGGGATGTCTGCGGGGTGCTTCCGGGCACATCGCCCGTCACGGAATCTGTGGACACAGCGGGCCAGACTACTCTGGGGTGCGTGTCCAATGCTTCAGAGTTCATCGACGCGCCCGATCGGACCGCATGGCGGGAGATATACAGCGAGCGCCTGTGGATCCCGATGTGGTGGTGGCTGGCAGGCGCCGGCGTCGCGGCGCTGGTCGGCTACGAGCTGCACTTGGCGTTCCGCGGCGTCCCCACCTGGATCCTCATCGTGGCGATGCAGCCGATCTCGATCCTGTTCGGATTGTGGCTGAGCCGGTCGCGGTTGAGCGTCACCGCGGATGCGGCGCCGAACCCCACACCCGCATCCGATGACCGGACGGCTCCCTCACCGGACGAACCCGCGCGCGGCGGCGGCGAGCTCCACGTTTCGGGCCGCGCACACCTGCCGCGCGAGGTGATCGCACGCACCGTCTCGGTGCCGCCCTCAGCCAGGCGGGCGGCGATGGGCCGCCAACTCGACCCGGCGGCGTTCGTGCACCAACGCCCGTGGATCGCGCCTCTGGCACTGATAGTGCTCGACGACCCCGACGACCCGACGCCGTATTGGCTCGTCAGCACGCGCCACCCGGACCTGCTACTCGATGCGATCGGAGCGCCCCGCACGTCCGTGAGCGACGCCGCGGCGACCGAGAGCGGGGCCGGCACGGGCGAGAACGGGGTCAGTACGAGCGAGACCGGGGCCGGAGGCGGCACCGACAACGAGGCCGCACCTGACGACGAGTGACACAGGCGGTCGCCTACCGTCCGGATACGACGGCGCCGCCCCGATGCTGCGAGAAATACCACGTAGTGGGTTCCCCGAAGCCCGGGGCGGCGCCGGCGCCCGTTCAGTTCGTCAGCCGGCGGCTCAG
>JAKDLE010000902.1 GCA_030453005.1 Pseudonocardia sp.
GCCGGGCCCGCACCGACGGCCTGGACCTGGCCGCCGCCGGGGTGAGGACCGATAAGCGGGTGTTCGTGACTGTCGATGAGGCGCAGCGCACCGCTAGCCCGCGGGTGTACGCCGCCGGTGATGTCACCGGCGCCCCGCAGTACGTGTACGTCGCCGCCGCCACTGGCCGGGTCGCTGCGGTCAACGCCCTCGCCGGCGATGGCACCCGTCCGGCCCGGGTGGACTACGCCGGGCTGCCGGCGGTGGTGTTCACCCGCCCGCAGCTGGCCTCGGCTGGGCTCACCGAAGCCGACGCACTCGCCGCCGGGCACGCCTGTGCCTGCCGGGTCCTCGACCTGGCCGATGTGCCGCGGGCGCTGGTCAACCGCGACACCCGCGGCGCGGTCAAACTCATCGCCGACGCCGGCACCGGCCGGGTGTTGGGCGTGCACGCCCTCGCCGACGGCGCCGGGGAGATGATGCTCGCCGCGACCTACGCCATCAAGGCCGGGATGAGCGTCGATGCCCTCGCCGACACCTGGGCGCCCTACCTGACCATGGCCGAAAGCCTGCGGATCGTCGCCGGGACGTTCCGCAACGAGCTGCCGACCTCCTGCTGTGCCTGACACCCCACGCGGTGGCGGCCGCGGCGTTCTGTCGGGGGTTTGCTGCACCGTGCATGTTCTACCGCTCACCGGCGCCCTCGCCGGCGCCACCCAGAGCATCAAGGCTTGCCACCGGTTGCCCACCAGCCCGCAACGATAGGAGTGACCGTGACCATCAGCGGTAGCGCCGGCGACCTTGCCACGGTGCTGGCCCGCGCCGGGCTGCCCGCCGACAATCTGCCCGCGCGCCGGTCCGTACTGCCCTCGCTGCGCGACCTGCACCGGCTGGTGCTGGCCAGCTTCGCCGCCACTGGCGGGCCCCCGGTCGCCGCCGACCTGACCGCCTGGCCCCGCGCACACGGCGTGGATCTGCGGCAAGCGCTGCGCGAGCTCGGGGATACCGTGCTGGTGTTCACCGACCTGTGCGCCACCGCGGGGACCGGTGCGGTCCTTCGCCGCCGGCACCTCGGCCCAGCGGGTGGGGCATTCGCCGGCGGTCCGCAAGCGTTCGCCAACTGCGCCATCGACGCCCTCGGCAGCGCGGCGATGCTCGACCGGGACATCGCGATCGGCTCCCCCCCCGCAGCGGCGAACCGGTGACCGCAACCAGCCGGGTCGGCCGATGCAGCGTGGTCCGGCACGTTCGACCGCGACCAGGCCGCGTAGCTGGCCGGCGACGTCGACCGGCAGCCGCGCCACGATCCTCGCAGTCAGCGTCTGCTCGGCGGTGTGCAGCGCCGAGCGCACGACCCGGTCGACCCTGGCAGCCGCCGACGGCTCGACCTGATCCGCCCGGCAGCGCACCATCCGCTCGTCACGCACCAGTTCCGGGCGCCGCTCGGCCTCGCACATTCCCGGCCAGCCACGCGGTGCTTCAAAGGGGATCGGTTCCGGGATCACTATGGCCTCGGCATCGGCGTCGAGCACCCTGTCATCCCATCCGCTTTGTCCGGCACCGGCGTGCTCAGGCGATCGACTGTGCCCTGAGTCGGAGCGCGTTGGCGATGACGCTGACGCTGGAGAGGGCCATGGCTGCGGCGGCGATGATCGGGGAGAGCAGGAGCCCGAAGACCGGGTAGAGGACGCCGGCGGCGATGGGGATGCCGAGGGCGTTGTAGATGAAGGCGAAGAAGAGGTTCTGGCGGATGTTGGCCATCGTCTTCTCGGAGAGCTGACGGGCGCGCACGATGCCGGTGAGGTCGCCCTTGAGCAGGGTGATGCCGGCGCTTTCCATGGCGACGTCGG
>JAKDLE010000081.1 GCA_030453005.1 Pseudonocardia sp.
CTCGGGGCGCAGCACGATCTCGACCGCGCCGCGCAGCGCGCGGTCGGCGGGGAACCGCCCGAGCTCGCAGTCGACCACACCCTCGGCCGCCCGGCCGGGCACGACGTCGGCGTCGCCGAGGAACTCGGCCACCCAGCGGGTCGCCGGAGTGCCGTAGACGTCCTGCGGGCGTCCGACCTGCTCGATGCGCCCGTCACGCATCACGGCGACGACGTCGGCCAGCGACAGCGCCTCCTGCTGATGGTGGGTGACCAGCAGCGCGCTCGCACCCGCCGCGCGCAGGATGGCCGCCACCTCCTCGCGCAGGCTGACCCGCAGGCCCTCGTCCAGCGCGGCGAAGGGCTCGTCGAGCAGCACCACCTCGGGGTCGGCCGCGAGCGCGCGCGCCAGCGCGATCCGCTGGCGCTCGCCGCCGGAGAGCTCGTGCGGGTAGGCGGTGGCGCGCGCGCCCAGGCCCACCAGCTCCAGGCACTCCTGCGCGCGTCCGGGCCGGGGGCGGCCGAAGGCCAGGTTCGCGGCGACGGTGAGGTGCGGGAACAGCGCACCGTCCTGGAAGACCATGCCGATCCGACGGACGTCCGGTTCCTCCCAGACCCCGTCGCCCGCGACCTGCCGCCCACCGATCCACACGCTGCCGCTGTCGGGGGTCTCGAAGCCGGCGATGACGCGCAGCAGGGTGGTCTTGCCCGACCCGCTCGGGCCGACGAGTGCGGCCAGCTCGCCCGGCTCGACCGCCAGGGAGGCGTCCTGGACCGCGCGGCTCGACCCGAACGCCTTCTCGACGTTCACGGCACAGATCGCGGAGACATCCGTCGCGGAGGAAGTTGTCATGGTTTGGCAACGCTAGCCTATTGTTCGGGACGACGTCGCCGCGTCGTGCCGACCGGCCGCCGGCCCGTCACCTCCGACAGCTCGGGAAGGATCAACGATGGCCTCGACGCTCCTCCGTCGTCCATGGGTGCTCGGGACGGCCGCGATCGTCGTGGTGGTGGCCGTGGTGGTCGCCACGGTGGCCGCGTTCGGCGGTGCCCCCGCGCCACAGGCCGCCGCCCCCTCACCCGCACCCGTCGGGACGTCCACCGACGTCGTCACGGCGGGCATCGACTACGCCGACCGGCTCGTCGTTTACAACGGGCGGTCGCACTACGGCGACGAGCAGGTCTTCCTCGACTTCGAGGAGGCCACCGGCGTCGACCTCGTGGTGCGCGGCGGCACCGGGCCCGAGCTGTTCGAGCGGCTCAACCAGGAGGGCATCGACACCCCGGCGGACCTGCTCGTGACCACCGACCTGGCCAACCTGTGGCGGGCCGAACAGGCGGGCCTGCTCCAGGGCGTCACCAGCGAGACCCTGCGGGCTCAGGTGCCCGAGCAGCTGCACGACGGCGACGGCGCGTGGTGGGCGTTGTCCACCCGGCTGCGGGTGCCCGTCGTCTCGACCGAGCGCGTCGCGGCGGGCGCCGTCGACGGCTACGAGGACCTCGGCGACCCCCGGTTCGCGGGGCGCACCTGTCTGCGCACGTCGAACAGCGAGTACAACCAGTCGATGGTCGCCGACATGATCGCCAAGCGTGGTCCGGAGGAGACCGAGGCGCTGCTGCGGTCCTGGATGGCCAACGACCCGGAGATCCTCGGTTCCGACGGGGAGATGCTCGCGGTGATGGCCGGTGGGGACTGTGACCTGGGGCTGGCCAACCACTACTACCTCGCCCGGGCGCTCCAGGAGAACCCCGGCTTCCCGGTCGCGCCCGCCTGGCCCGACCAGGACGGGGCCGGGGCCCACGCCAACGTCTCCGGCGTCGGGGTCGTGGCGGGCTCGGCGGCGGTGCCGACGGCGGTGGCGCTGATGGAGTGGCTCACCTCGCCGCAGGCCCAGGAACAGATCGTGGCGCGGGGCGAGTTCGCCGCGAACCCGACGGTGCCGCCCGCCCCGCACATCCGGGACTGGGCCGACGTGCGGATCGATCCGATCGCCGTCGAGGAGGCCGGGCCCCTGCTCGACGACGCCGTCGCCATGATGCTGAGGGTCGGATGGAACTGAGGTCGGTCGCCACGGCGGCTCGGCCGAGCAGGAGGGCACCGGGGACCCGCCGCAGGACGCCGGGTTGGACCGTCGTCGGGATCGTCGTCGCCCTCGCCGTGGCCGGGCCGCTCGTGGCGCTGCCCGCCAGCTTCGTGCTCGGGGGCGAGGCGTTCGACCAGATCGCGCTGACCCTGCTGCCCCAGGCTCTGGGTCGCAGCGTGGTGCTCGGGATCGGGGTGGCGCTCGGCACGCTCGTCGTCGGGGGCGGGATGGCGGTCCTCGTCTCGTTCTACGACTTCCCCGGGCGACGCTGGCTGGACTGGGCGCTGGTGCTGCCGCTGGCGATGCCCGCCTACGTGCTGGTCTTCGTGCTCGTCGGGCAGTTCGGCTACGCGAACCCGCTGCAGAGCAGCCTGTTCGGCTCGGGCCTCCAGCTACCCGGGCTGCGGGGGCCCGCCGGAGCGATCGGCGCGCTCACCGCCGTGCTGTACCCGTACGTCTATGTGCTGGGGCGTACCGCGTTCGTCGGCCAGTCCCGGCAGTCGCTGGAGGCGGCGCGCAACCTCGGCCGCAGCTACGGGCGGGCCGTGTGGGGCACCGCACTGCCGCTCGCCCGCCCGGCGCTGGCCGCGGGCGTCGCACTGGCCGTGATGGAGGCGCTCGCCGACTTCGGCGCGGTGAACCTGCTCGGCTACCAGACGCTGACCGACGCCATCTACCGCGTCTGGTACGGCGCGTTCGACCGTGCGGCCGCACTGCAGCTGGCCACGGTGCTCGTCGCGTTGGCGCTGATCATGGTGGTCCTGGAGCGGCTCCTGCGCGGCCGGGCCCGCTACCACCAGGCCCTCGCCCGGGGGGACGCCGTCGTGCCGCGGCGGCTGCGCGGCGGACGCGCCGCGCTGGCCACGGCGGCGCCGTGCCTGCTGCTCGGTGTCGTGTTCGCCCTCCCGGTCGTGCAGCTGCTGGCCTGGTCGGTCGAGACGGTCGTCTCCGACCGCGTGGCCGCCGGGCTGGGGCAGGCCGTCGCCAACACACTCGTGCTCGCCGTGGCCGCCGCGCTCATCGCGGTGCTCACCTCGACCGTCGTGGTCTACGGGCAGCGCGTCGCCCCGTCGCGGGTCGGCGCGATCTCGGCGCGCATCGCCTCGGTCGGCTACGCCGTTCCGGGCACCGTGATCGCCGTGGCGATCTACGTCCCGTTGGTCTGGCTCGACCGCAGGTTGATCGACGCGTTCGGCACCCTGTTCGGCGCGAGCATCGGGCTGCTGTTCACCGGCACCATCCTCGGCCTCGTGGGCGCCTACGTGGTGCGCTTCCACGCGCAGGCGTTCTTCTCGCTGGAGTCGCGGATGGGGCGGGTCAACCCCAACCTCGACGACGCCGCGCGGGCGCTGGGAGCCGACCGCGGCCGGGTGCTCACCGAGGTGCACCTCCCGCTGCTGTGGCCCGGGGTGCTCACCGCGGCCCTGCTGGTGATGGTGGAGGTCATGAAGGAGCTCCCCGCCACCGCACTGCTGCGGCCGCTCGGCGGGGACACCCTGGCGATCACGGTCTGGGATGCCACCAAGGACGCCCGGTTCGACACGGCGGCGCTGCCCGCACTGCTCATCGTCGTGGTCGGGCTGGTCCCGGTGGTGGTCCTCATCCGGTTGTGGGGTCGGGCGGGCCCGTCGACCGAACGCGCCCTTCCTCGGTAGCCCGGCGGGGCAGGACGGGGGCGTCGCGCCCGGTGCCGGGCACCGCACTCCCCCGCTCCTCGTCGGTCTCGTGGTAGGTCTCCTCCACGTTGACCGACCAGATGTCGTGGTCGTCCCGGCCCAGGATGTTCTCCACCGTGAGCATGGCGGTGAGCATCGAGTGGTCCTGGTTGTTGTAGCGGTGCATGCCGTTGCGCCCGACGGGATGGGCGTTGCGGGCGTGCGCGGAAAGCCAGTCGCGCAGCACCGTCACGCACTCGGCGAAGCCGTGGTCGTAGACCGGGTACGCCTTGGGCATCCGCACCACGTAGCCCGCCTCCACGCACGCGGGGTCCATCAGCCCCAGTGCGGCCAGCTCCCGGACGCCCAGCGCGACGAGGTCGGCGTCGGGCAGCTCCCACAGCTCGTCCCCGGCGAACACGAAGTACTCCAGGCCCAGGCACGTCCGGCCGGGTCGGACCATGCTCGGAGACCAGGCTCCGAAGTTCTGGATGCGACCCAGCCGCACCTCCGGGGCGTGGACGTAGATCCAGTTGTCCGGGAAGGCCTGGTCGTCGGGCACGACCAGGGCGACGGTGAGGAAGTCGCGGAACCCCAACCGGTCGGCGGCGGCGAGCACGTCCGGCGGCGGCGGCGGGTCCATGGCGCGCACCAGGTCGGGCAGCGGCATCGAGGAGATCAGCTCGGTGCACGGGTACTCGGTGACGGCCCCCTCGGTCGTGGCCTCGACGCCGACCACCCGGCCGTCTGCGTGCCGGACCCGGGTGACCGGCTGGTCGAGGTGCACCTTGCTGCCCGCGGCCTCCACCAGCTCACGGCAGCGCTCCCACATCATCCCCGGCCCGTGGGTCGGGTAGTGGAACTCCTCGATCAGCGAGGTGATCTGCGTCCGGTTGCGCCGCCGCAGGCGCAGCCCGCTGAGCACGGCGTTCGCCAGCGACAGGTCCTTGATCCGCTGCGCGGCCCAGTCGGCCTGGATCTCGGTGGCCGGGACTCCCCACACCTTCTCGTTGTAGCTCTTGAAGAAGTGCCGGTAGAGCCGGTACCCGAACCGGGCCGCGACCCAGCCCTCCAGGTGCGACTGGTCGGCCGGTGGACGCGACCGCGCCCACAGATAGGACAGCACACAGCGGACCGCCTCGACCGCCCCGAGGTTGCGCAGCGCGTCGAACGGGCGCAGGGGGTAGTCGAAGTACCTGCCCCGGTACAGGATGCGGCTCTGCCGCGGCCGCAGCGGGAACTCCCGGTCGGTCAGGATCTCGTGCCACATCGCCTCCACCCGGCTCACCTTGGTGAAGAAGCGGTGGCCCCCGATGTCGAACCGCCAGCCGTCCCGCTCGCGGGGGGGGCTTACCCCCCCGCCGACGGCGGCGGCCTCCAGCACGGTCACCGGCACCTGCGCCGCGGCCAGCTCGTACGCGGCGGTGAGCCCGGCCGGACCGGCGCCGACGATCACGACCTCGGGCGGGTCCGTGTCGAACCGCCCGGGGTCAGACCGCACAGGGTCGTACCGCACAGGGTCACACCGCACGGGAGGCCAGCGGCTGGTCGAGGCGGTCCCGGAACCAGGCGATGGTCCGGCTGAGCCCGTCGGCGAGGTCGACCGTCGGTTCCCAGCCCAGCGTCCGTTCGGCCAGCGTGATGTCGGGCCGGCGCACCTGCGGGTCGTCCTCCGGACGCGGCACGTACTCCACGGGGCTCGGCGAGCCGATCAGGTCTCGGATCAGGGCCGCGAGCGCGCCGACCGACACCTCCGACGGGTTCCCGATGTTGACCGGCCCGGCCGACGTCGAGTGCAGCATCCGCACGCACCCCTCGACCAGGTCGTCGACGTACTGGATCGACCGCGTCTGGCTTCCGTCGCCGGCCACGGTCAGGGGCTCGCCGCGCAGCGCCTGGCGGATGAAGGTGGGGACGGCCCGGCCGTCGTCGGGCCGCATCCGGGGCCCGTGCGTGTTGAAGATGCGCACGATCGCGGTGTCGACGCCGTTGGCCCGGCGGTAGGCCATCGTCATCGCCTCGGCGAACCGCTTGGCCTCGTCGTAGACGCCCCGGGGGCCGACCGGGTTGACGTGCCCCCAGTAGGTCTCCGGCTGCGGGTGCACCTGGGGGTCGCCGTAGGCCTCCGACGTGGACGCCAGCAGGTACCGCGCCTTCTTCTCCTTGGCCAGGCCCAGCGTGTGCAGGGTGCCGACCGACCCGACCTTCAGGGTCTCGATGGGCATCCGCAGGTAGTCGATCGGCGACGCGGGGGACGCGAGGTGCAGCACCGCGTCCACCTCGCCGACGACGTGCACGAAGTCGGTCACGTCGGCCCGGATCAGGCGGAAGGGCCCCATCTCCGTGAGATGTGCGACGTTGGCCGCCGACCCGGTGCAGAAGTTGTCCAGGCACAGGACGCTGTAGCCCTCGGCCAGCAGGCGCTCACTGAGGTGCGACCCCAGGAACCCGGCGCCCCCGGTGACGACGGCCCTCGGCCGCGGCACTCCCGCTCACCCCGCCGCAGCGGGCAGCGGGCCTCGCCTGCCGTCGACTGGCACCACGTGACGTGGCATTGGCTTCTCCCTCACCGAAGAACAGGCTTCCCGACCTTTGCTGACCCTAGCCTAAGGTGCACCGACCGTCGCGACGCCCGTCTCGCACTCGGCCCCGGCGGTGGGCGGCAGGCTCGCCTGCGGGTCGATCTCACACGCCGCTGTCAGCCGAGCAGGCGGCGCATCCGGTCGATCTCCACGGCCTGGGTGACCGCGACGTCCCGCGCGATCTCCGCGACGGGTGACGTCGGTACCGGTGACGACGACGTCGTGCGCCGTGGCGATCGCGCCCTCGTGATGGGCGGTCATCAGCTCCACGAACAGGCGGTCGAACGCGGTCCGGTCGCGGCGGCCAGCGCACCCATCTGTGCCGGGGTGGCCATCCCCGGCATCGGGTGGCCCGCGCCGGGCGCGTGCCCGCGGGCCCGCCGTGCCCGTCGACGTAGCAGTCCTGACGCGCCAGCCAGACGTCCATCACCGCGATCTCCGGGCCCTGCACGGCCTCGATCCGGCCCGCCAACGCCTGCACCTGCGAGTCGGCGGCCCGGCCGGGCGCGAGCGCTGCCCTGATCCCGGTCGCCGGCCGCGACATCATGGTGCAGGCCTGGTACCAGGGCAGGGTCTCGGTGTGGGACTTCACCGACTCCGCCGCCTCCGTGGAGATCGGCTACTGGGAGCCCGGGCCGCTCTCGGCCGACCAGCTCGTCCTGGGCGGGTCCTGGTCGGCGTACTGGTACAACGGCCACATCTTCTCCTCCGACATCCAGAAGGGCCTCGACGTACTGGAGATCGACGACCCGGCCGTCAACCAGGCCCAGACCCAGCCCGGCTACGGACGCTGACCCGCGGGGTGTCGCCGCGGCGCCCGGCGGGTAGCCCTCCTCATAGCCATGAGGAGGCACGCATGAGTGGTAACAAGATCGTCGTGTACAAGGAGCCGGGCGTCGTCGCGGTGGAGAACCACGACGCACCGAAGCTCGAGGTACCGGCCGAGGTCGCCGAGGCCAAGGGCATGACGCGCAAGGCCGAGCACGCGGTGATCCTGCGGACGGTCTCGACGAACATCTGCGGTTCCGACCAGCACATGGTGCGCGGACGCACCGACGCCCCGCCCGGACAGACCCTGGGCCACGAGATCACCGGCGAGATCGTCGAGAAGGGCAGCGACGTCCAGTTCCTCGATGTCGGCGACATCTGCTCGGTGCCGTTCAACATCGCGTGCGGACGCTGCCGCAACTGCCGCGAGGGCCAGACCGGCATCTGTCTCAACGTCAACCCGGGCCGTGCGGGCTCCGCCTACGGCTACGTCGACATGGGCGGCTGGGAGGGCGGCCAGGCCGAGTACGTCATGGTGCCCTTCGCCGACTTCAACCTGCTCAAGTTCCCCGACCGCGACCAGGCCCTGGAGAAGATCCTCGACCTGACGATGCTGTCGGACATCTTCCCCACCGGCTACCACGGCGCCTACACCGCGGGCGTGAGCACCGGGTCCACCGTCTACGTCGCGGGGGCCGGACCCGTCGGACTCGCCGCGGCGTACTCGGCGACCCTGCTCGGCGCGGCCGTCGTGATCGTCGGGGATCTCAACGCCGACCGGCTCGCGCAGGCCCGCTCGTTCGGCTGCGAGACCGTCGACATCTCCGCCGACGCCACGCTGGAGGACCAGATCGCGCAGATCCTCGGTACCAACGAGGTCGACTGCGCCGTCGACGCCGTCGGTTTCGAGGCCACCGGGCACGGCAGCGACGGCGGCGAGGCGCCCGCCGCGGTGCTCAACTCGATCATGTCGCTGACCCGGGCGGGCGGCAGCCTGGGCATCCCGGGCCTCTACGTCACCGGCGACCCGGGGGCGTCCGACGCCGACGCCCAGACCGGCACCCTCAAGGTGCGCCTCGGCCTGGGCTGGGCCAAGAGCCACACGCTGCACACCGGCCAGTGCCCGGTGCTGAAGTACAACCGCGGCCTGATGATGAGCATCCTGCACGACAAGGCCCACATCGCCGACGCCGTGAACGCCACGGTGCTGTCCCTCGACGACGCCCCGCGCGGCTACGAGGAGTTCGACAAGGGCGCGGCGAAGAAGTACGTGCTCAACCCGAACGGTCTCATCCCGGCCTGAGCCCCACCTCGCACACCGCGCGGTCACCTCGCAGCCCGTCGGCGGTGCGCGAGGTGACCCGGCGGTGTGCGTCGCCCCGGTCCAGCCCCGGCCGCAACCCCCAGCCGTACATGACCCCGCCGCGCGC
>JAKDLE010000903.1 GCA_030453005.1 Pseudonocardia sp.
ACCAGCACGGACGCTTTGCCGATGGCGACAGCGACCTGGCGCAGGCGTGGTACGTGATCGTCGCCACGGATGACCGGGCCGTCAACGACGCGGTCTCCGCAGAGGCGGAAGCACGGCGGATCTTCTGTGTGCGCTCTGATCGCGGGATCGCGGGCAGCGCCGTCACACCGGCCACCGCCCGGCACGGCGGCCTGACGCTGGGTGTCCTCTCCGGCGGGGACCATCGGCGGTCGGCGGCCGTCCGGACGGCGTTGCGCGAGGCCCTGCAGGCCGGCGCGGTGAACGTCGAAGATACTGCAGCGCCGCACATGCCGGCGGGCGTGGCCCTGGTCGGCGGCGGGCCCGGCGATCCCGATCTGATCACCGTGCGCGGGCGCCGGCTCCTGGCGCGGGCGGATGTGGTCGTCGCCGATCGACTCGCCCCCGCACAGCTGCTGGCCGAGGTAGCCCCCGGCGCCGAGGTGATCGACGCGTCGAAGATTCCGTACGGGCGCGCGATGGCGCAGGAGGGCATCAACGCGCTCCTCATCGAGCATGCCCGGGCGGGCCGTTTCGTCGTCCGGCTCAAGGGCGGCGACCCGTACGTGTTCGGCCGCGGATTCGAAGAACTCCTCGCGTGCGCGGAGGCCGGGGTTGCGGTCACCGTCGTCCCCGGCATCACCAGCGCGTTCGCCGTGCCGTCCGCGGCAGGTATTCCGGTCACGCACCGCGGCGTCACGCACGAGGTGGTCGTCGTCAGCGGACACCTGGCGCCGGGACACCCCGATTCGCTGGTCGACTGGGACGCGGTCGGCCGGCTGACCGGAACGATCGTGATCATGATGGGCGTGGCGAAGCTGGCCGGGTTCGCCGATGCGCTCATCGCCGCCGGGCGCCCCGCAGACACTCCCGTGGCGATCATCCAGGAGGGCACGACCGAGCATCAGCGCGTTGTGCACGCGCCGCTCGCGGACATCGCCGCGCGAGCCGAGGCCGAAGGAATCCGGCCGCCCGCGATCACGGTGATCGGCTCCGTCGTCGGGGTGAGCATCAGTCGGTAAGGATCACGAGCTCGCGCTCGCCCGCCGACTCCACGCGCAACCCGGCCTTGGCGGCCACCCGCGCGACCCCGCGCAGGTCCGTGGGCTCGGCGCGCGAGAGGGTCAATGCGCGGGCCAGCAGTCCCTTGTGGTGCTTGTTGAAGTGGCTGACCACCGCGCGCGTGCCGTCCGGCTTCTCGGTGAGCACGGTCGCGACGACGGCCTCGGGGACCGGGCCGAGCTGCCGGTAGGAACCGGACCGCAAGTCGACGATCAAGCCCCCGTCCGCCGCATCGCGGATGGCACCGGCCAGTTCCGGCTTCCACTGGGCCGCAAGGGTGCCCATACCGGGCAGGCGGGATCCTCCGGAGAGCCGGTAGGCGGGGATGGGGTCATCGGCGCGCAACGCGCCGAACAGCGCGGAGCCGACGCCCAGGCGCCGGGCCGCCTTGTCGCGCTGGGCGCGGGTGAATGAGCGGGCGTCGAGGGCATCGAAGAGCACGCCGGTGTAGCGATCGAGGGCGGGCATCGTCGGCGACCACCACAGCTGCGCGTTGCGCTCGATCTCGGCGACCTGCCGCGGCCCGATGCCCAACGCGGCCATCGACGCCTCGTCGTCCGCGGCCAGATCGACGAGCGCGGTGGCGAGTCGCTTGCGCGTGTCGGTGAGCCGGGGCATCGACAGCATCCCGAGGTCGAGTGGGGGGCCGTCGCCGCCCGGGGCCTTGGTCTCGGACCGTGGCAGGAGCACGAACACGGAGTCCAAGGCGACTGCCCCCGGCCCGCACGGCGGCGACTAGGCGTCCG
>JAKDLE010000904.1 GCA_030453005.1 Pseudonocardia sp.
TTGGGTGCGGCTCTTCTGCAGTGAGCGTCGGAGCAGCGTTGAGCTGCTGGTTTCGGTGTCAGCGATCAAGTTATTCCCCCAGCTGCCGCTCGAGTGCATCCCCTGCGGGACGGCGTACGGATCGTCGACGGGACGACGGTCGCGTCGAGCCGCAAGGGCGACGCCGTCCGAAGATCCGGGATCGAGCATTGCTGCCGCGCCGCTTCCGCTCCTCGGCGCTGCGCGCCTGCGGTGCGGGTCGGCTTGCCACCGGATACCTGGGTCGATTGCCGTGCGGCACGCCACTCGCAGGTCGCTGTGGCGTCGGGCTTGACGCCAGACGGGCAGGTCGAGACGTCCGCCATTCTCGACGGCCAGTCTGGCCGTCGTCCTCCAGCTGCCCGCGGCTGCGATCGTCGTCGTCCCAGAGGGGAATCGCGTGATCGAACAGGCGAATCGTGGGGGAATCGCCTGATCGTTCACATTCGGCGTGGTGTCAGATCGAGGGGGTGTAGGGGACGGGACGAGGAAGACCACTCCGGGTCGGGTCGTGGGTGTGCGACGCCACGGAGGACATTGAGCCGCCCCGCGCCGGGCCGCCGCCCGCGTGGAGGCGCCGGCGGGCACGATGCGGGGCCGGGGCACGATGCGGTCCAGGTCGCCCAGGCCGCGGGCGTCAGCCTGTTTCTGGCCCGGCCGTGGCCCGACGGCCGGTTCCGCGGAACCGCCGGGACTGTCGGTGCCCCCGCGTAGTATCGACCACATGTTCGAAGAGCTGAGCGTGCGGGACGTCGAGACCGAGCTGGTCGGCATGGCCGGGCACCTCGCCGCCGGTACCTGCCGGTTCCTGCAGCTGCTCGCCGAGTTCGACACCCGCGAGGGCTGGGCCGGGCCCGGGCTGCGCTCGTGTGCGCACTGGCTGGGCTGGCGGGTCGGGATGGACGCACGCACCGCGCGCGACCATCTGCGCGTCGCGCACGCCCTGACCCGGCTACCGGCCACCACCGCCGCGTTCGCGACCGGGCGGGTCTCCTACTCCAAGGTCCGCGCCCTGACCCGGATCGCCGACGCCGACACCGAGCACACGCTGCTGGGCGTGGCGTTGCACGGCACCGCATCCCAGCTCGACGGGCTGGTGCGCGCCGCCCGCGCCGGCGCCGACCCGCGCCCCGCCACCGCCCGCCGCGCGATGGCCTGGAGCCGTGACCCGGACGGGTCGCTGCTGGTGCGGCTGCGTATCCCCGCCGAGCGCGGCGAGCAACTCCTCTCCGCGGTCCAGGCCGAGCTCGCCGCCACCGAGCACAGCGCCACCGAGCACAGCGCCACCGAGCACAGTGCGGACGCCGAAAGCGGTTCCGCGGAACCGCCCGACGCGCACACCGACCCCGCCGCGCACCACCGCCACTGGCAGGCCGACCGGGCCGATCTGGCGGCCCGGGCCGTCGAGCACGCCCCCGGCCCGGTACTGGAACCGCTCGCCGCCCGGCGCCTCGATGCGCTGCTCGACCTGGTCACCGGCGAACGCCACCCCGACCCGGCCACGCTGGTCGTGCACCTGCGCCTCGACGACCTCGACCAGACCGCTCCATCGGCGGACGCCGCCGCGCCTGCGGCCCCCGATCCGGGCCTGCACCTCGTACCGGACACCGCCGAGCCCGCAGACAACAGCGAGCACCCCGACTCCGCCGAGCCGCCCGGCACCGACGACACCGCCGAGCACCGCGCCACCACCGACCCGGCCTGCCTTCGACCTACCGCCTGGATCGAGGACGGGCCCGCGGTCGCGCCCGCGGTCGCCGAACGGATCACCTGCACCGGCGCGGTGCAGGCCCTGCTCGTCGACCG
>JAKDLE010000082.1 GCA_030453005.1 Pseudonocardia sp.
CCCGGCGACGCGGCGGCACAGCACGGCGTATTCGCACCGCTCGATCTCGTCGAGGATCCCCTGGTAGAGCGTGAACGCGCAGCCGACGCAGGCACGCGAGGGCGGTTCGAGCAGGTCGATGCCCGGGGCGGCGCGCCGGTAGGTGGCCCGGGTGCGGGCGACGAGGTGGGCGAGCGCACGCCGGACCCGGGCGTCGGGACGACGGTGTCGCCTGCTCCACGTCAACAACTCGCGGTCCACACCGAACGCGGCCAGCTCGTCGGCGGGCAGGTAGACCCGGCCACGGTCGAGGTCCTCGCCGACGTCGCGCAGGAAGTTGGTGAGCTGGAACGCCACGCCCAACGCGGTGGCGGGGGCCTCGCCCTGCGCGAGCGGCACGGTCGCGCCCAGCACGGGGAGCATCTGCAGCCCGATGACGGCGGCGGAACCGTGCACGTAGACGGCGAGGTCTGCGTCGGTCGGGTAGTCGGTGACGTGGGTGTCCATCCGCATCGACGCCATGAAGTCGGTGAAGTGGCGGTGGTCGATGCCGTGGCGGCGGGCGGTGTCGGCGAGCGCGGCGAGCACCGGGTGCGCCGCCGGCCCGCCGTTGAGGGCGGAGACGAGGTCTTTGGTGAGGGCGTCCAGCTCGGCGGCCTTGTCCTCGGCCGGGCGGTCGTCGCCCAGGTCGTCGACGATCTCGTCGGCGTAGCGGGCGAAGCCGTAGAGGGCGTGCACCGCGGGCCGCCGCTCCGGGGGGAGCAGCCGGGTGGCGAGGAAGTAGGTGCGTCCGTGCTCCGCGTTGAGCGCGCGGGAGGTGGCGTAGGCGGCGCGCAGGGACGGGTCGGTGATCCCGGCGGCGTCGAGCTCGGCCCGCCCGTCAGCAGGCAAGCCGGGCCTGCGCGTCCGCTCGTCGCAACCCGAGCGGGTCGGGCCGGTGCAACGAGACCGCGGCGAGGGCGGCGAACAGCGAGCCGACGACGAGCAGCGGCAGGTTGTACATCGCCCCCTCGCCGTCGGGGTAGTAGACGATCATCAGGAAGAGCGAGAAGAAGACCATCACCGAGAGGCCGCGGGGGGTCCAGGTCGTCATCGCCAGCAGCACCATCCCCCAGCTGACGTACCAGGGCAGCGTGGTGGGGGAGAGCAGGGCCGCGGCGAGCAGCACGATCCCCGCGTGGCGCAGCGCGTCCGGGCCGCCCTCGCGCGACGCCCACCACTGGTGCACGGCGAGGCCCAGCAGGGCCAGGGCGCCGACGAGCCTGCCCACGTCGACGAAGGGCTGCATCGGCACCGGGACCACCAGGTTGACCAGCAGGTGCACGAACTGCCCCGCCCCGGTGGGCAGCGAGAGCCAGTTGACGATCATCGCGGGCGCGCTGAGTGCGGGCAGCCACCCCAGCCCCACCCCCGCGGCGACGGAGCACAGCGCGAAGACCGGCACGAAGATCCCGAGGCCGTACGCGGTGGCGCGGACGGTGCGCGCGAGCCGGGAGCCGGGCAGGTTCGCCGCCCAGACCAGTACGAGGAACGGCAGGGCCAGGCCCGCGCTCGCCTTCACGGCCATCGCGAGGGTGGCCGCGGCGATGCCGACGGGATGGCGCCCGCGCAGCGCGGCCAGAGCCGCCGTGGCGAGCAGGCCGACGACGAGCAGGTCGTTGTGGCCGCCACCGACCATGTGGATGACCATCACCGGGTTCGCGACGACGACCCACAACGCGAGCGCCGGACGTCCGCCCATCCGACGCGAGAGCTCCGGCACCGCCCGGATCAGCAGGAACAGCCCCGGGAGCAGGGCGATCCGCATGAGCACGACGCCGAGGATGATCGAGTCGCCCGCGAGCCACGCGATGCCCTTGGCGTAAAGGATGAACAGCGGACCGTAGGGCGCGGGGGTGTCCTGCCAGAAGTAGTGCACGTTCTCGGTGAAGATCCCCGGCATCACCTCGGGCCCGACGGAGTACGGGTCGAACCCGGCCAGCGGCAGCGCGCCCTGTGCGAGGTAGCTGAAGATGTCGCGGGTGAACAGCGGCGCCGAGAACAGCATCGGGACGAGCCAGACGAGCGCCGTGGTGAGCACCGCGCGCCCGCCGATGCGGTGCGCGAGCACCTCGCGACCCAGCCGCACCCACGCCCACGCCAGCAGGGCGACGCCGAGGTAGATCATCGCGTTGGCGAGCTCGCGGCCGTGACCGTAGCGCCAGAAGCCCAGCGGGGAGTCGGTCAGCAGCGGGTCGTCGACGAGCACGCCGCCCGCACCGAAGCCGCCGAGCACCATCAGCACCGACGCGGTGAGGCCCAGCAGCAGCGGCCCGCGGGGCGGGTCGCCGACCCGGGCCCGCCACGACGCGGCGCGGCGGGGTTCGGCGGGGTCCGGCGTCGTCGGGCCGGAGGCAGGCCCGGCCCGGCCTGCCGGCGACACGGGCTCGACTGTCGGAGGCGTCGTGGCCGACGGCGGGGTCTGGGCGGTCATGGCGTCCTCATGCTGCCACGGCCGACTTCACGCGCCGTTGGGGACCCGGCAGGCGGTCGGCTCCGGGAGGCGACCGGTGACCCGCGCGGCGGCCAGCCGACCCGAGATCAGCACGGGCGGGATACCGACGCCCGGCGTGGTGCCGCAGCCGGCGAGCACCACGTTCTCGAACCCGCGCACGAGGTTGCGTGGCCGGAACGGCCCGGTCTGGGCGAAGGTGTGCGCCGCGGAGAACGGGGTGCCCGCCGCCATGCCCTGTGCGGCCCAGTCGTCCGGGGTGACCAGGCGCGACACCTCGATGTCGCCGGAGATCCCGGTGAGGCCGGGGTGCCCGCGGGCCTCCAGCGTGGCGAGCAGCTCGTCGCGGTAGGCGGGGCCGACCCGCGCCCAGTCGATGGGCCCGACCTCGAGGTTGGGGCAGGGAGCCAGGACGAAGAGCAGGTCGTGTCCGTCCGGCGCCAGGCCCGGGTCGGACGCGGTGGGACGGGTGACCAGCAGCGAGGGATCGCTCATCAACCGGCCCTCGTCGATGATCTCGGAGAACGTCTCGCGCCACTTCGCCCCGAAGGAGATGGTGTGGTGGGCCGCCTCGGCCCGCGCGCGGGCGAGCCCGGCGTGCAGCACCACGGCACTGGGGGAGTAGCGCAGCGGCAGCACCCGCCGCGGGGCCCGACCGAGCAGCTCGTGGACCACCGGCAGGTCCGGGGTGAGGACCACGGCGTCGGACGGAGTGCGGTCGGTGGGCGACGCGACGTCGTCGGTGGCGCGGTGGCGGATGCCGGTGACGCGGCCGAGCCTGCGGTCGAGCCCGGTCACCGTGCGGCCGTAGTGGATCTCCGCGCCCGCGTCGACCGCGGCGTCGGCCAGGGCCTGGCCCACCGCGCGCAGCCCACCGCGCGGGAAGTGGACGCCCGCGATGGTGTCCATGAAGGCGATGACGCCGTACGCGCCCAGCGCCGTCTGCGGCGGCACCCCGGCGTAGAGCGCCTGGAAGGAGAAGATGCGGCGCAGCCGCTCGTCGGGCAGGAACCGCTCGATCGCCCGCCCGAGCCGTCCGAACCCGCCCAGCGCGGCCAGGCGGACGAGGTCGGCGCCCAACAGGTCCAGCGGGGAGTCGAAGTTGGCCCCGATGAACGTGTCGATCTCGGCCCGGTAGAGCTTCGTGAGCCACTCCCGCAGCCGGCCGTAGCCGGCCGCCGCGTCCGGTCCACAGACCGCGCGGATCTCGGACTCCATCGCGCCCGCGTCGGTGTGCACGTCGATGGTGGAGCCGTCGGCGAAGTGGGTGCGGTAGGCCGGGTCGAGGGTGAGCAGGTCCAGGCGCGCGGTGAGCTTCTCGCCGACCGCGCCGAACGCCTCGTCGAGCAGGTCGGGCATCGTCAGGACGGTGGGACCGGTGTCGACCCGGTAGGTGCCGTGCCCGGTCGTCACGTCCAGGCGGCCCGCCCGTCCCCCCGGGTGCTCACCCCGTTCCAGGATCGTGACGCGCCTGCCCGCTCCCAGCAGGTGCAGGGCCGTGGTCAGCCCGGCGAACCCGGCTCCGACGATCACGACGTGGTCGGTCCGACCACGCACGGTCCGGATCAACGTCTCCTCCGGGTGGCGGCGTCGGCCAGCTCCGCCAGGCGCGCGGCGGCGGGCTCGGCGATCTCGCCTGCGCTCAGTGCGTCGAGCGCGGAACCGGTGAGTGCCGCGATGCGCTGCTCGACGGCCTGCGCGGCGCCCAGCTCCAGGAGCAGAGCGCGGATCCGCTCGACCCCGTCGGCGTCCAGGTCGGGGTCACCGATCGCGGCCTCCACGGCCTGCGTGGCGGCGCTGCCCGGCCCGGCCCGCTCCAGGGCGAGGGCCAGCAGCAGCGTGCGCTTGCCCTCGCGCAGGTCGTCGCCCGCGGGCTTGCCCGTGACCGCGGGGTCGCCGAACACGCCGAGCAGGTCGTCCCGCAGCTGGAAGGCGACGCCGATGTCGGCACCGAAGCGGCGGTAGCACGACGTCAGCTCCGGGGAGGCGCCGGCGATCGCGGCGCTCAGGTGCAACGGGCGCTCGACGGTGTAGGCGGCGGTCTTGTAGCGGCCCACCTGCAGGGCGGCCCGCGCCGAGGTGTCGCCGGTGGACTGGTGCAGCACGTCGAGGTACTGGCCCCCGAGCAGCTCGGTGCGCATCGCCTCCCACGGTGCGGCCGCCCGGCGCAGCGCGGCGGGGGAGAGGCCCGCGGCGCGCAGCATGTCGTCGGCCCAGGCCAGCGCGAGATCACCCAACAGGATCGCCGCGGCGGCCCCGAACCGGGCGGGGCGCCCGCGCCAGCCGGACTCGGCGTGCCTGCGGGCGAAGTCCACATGCACGGTGGGCCGCCCCCGACGGGTCGCGGAGGCGTCCATCAGGTCGTCGTGCACCAGTGCGCAGGCCTGGATGAGCTCCAGGGCGCTGATGGCCCGCAACACGGCCGAGGCCTCGTCGTCGTCGGGCGAACCGCCCGCGCCGCGCCACCCCCACCAGGCGAAGGTGGGGCGCAGCCGCTTCCCGCCGCCGAGCACGAACGCGGTGAGCGCCTCGGCCGCCTCGCCGAACGCCGGGTCGATCGCAGTGGTGTCGACCGCACGTCGCGTCAGGTAGGCCGCCAGCGTGTCCTCGACGGCGCCAGCGAGACCCTCGTCGGGGACGGCGCCGCCCGGCTCGGTCGTGGCGGTGCGGGTCATCGGGATCGCGGAAGGCGTATCGGGCGGTGCGGCACCGTCCGAGGGTAACCGCGCGACGGCGTGGCGGCGCGGCGACTGACTCACCCCCGTACCCTCTGACCCGTGCCGAACGACGCGCGGGAGATCACCGGGGAGACCGCCGGATGAAGATCACGGAACGGATCGACAGGGACGTGCCGGTGTTCTCGGTGGAGTTCATGCCACCGAAGGACGAGGTGGGCGAGGCCGACCTGTGGAAGGCGATCCGTCGTCTGGAGCCGCTCGACCCGGCGTTCGCGTCGGTCACCTACGGCGCGGGCGGGTCCAGCCGCGACCGCACGGTCCGCACCACCGCGCGGATCGCCTCCGACAGCACGTTGGTGCCGATGGCACACCTCACGGCCGTGTCGCACACGGTCGCCGAGCTGCGGCACGTCATCGGCGAGTACGCGGCGGCGGGCGTCCGCAACGTCCTCGCCGTGCGCGGTGACCCCCCCGGCGACCCGCTCGGCGAGTGGGTGGCCCATCCCGAGGGGCTCATCTACGCGGACGAGCTGGTCACGCTGGTGCGCCGGCTCGGCGACTTCTGCGTCGGCGTGGCCGCGTTCCCCTACGGACACCCGCGCTCGCCCGACGAGGACTCCGACCTGGAACGGCTCGTCGCCAAGGTGCGCGCGGGCGCGGACTTCGCGATCACCCAGCTGTTCCTGGAGCCCGAGGGCTTCCTGCGGTTGCGCGACCGTCTCGCCGCGGTGGGCTGCGAGGCCCCGATGCTGCCCGGGATCATGCCGCTCACCACGCTGCGCACGCTGCGGCGCGGCCCCGAGCTCTCCGGTGCGCCCCTGCCCCCCGCCGTCGTGGAGCGGCTGGAGCGGTTCGCCGACGACCCGGCGGCGTTCCGCGCGGCAGGCATGGACGTCACCACCGAGCTCTGCACCCGCCTGCTCGACGAGGGTGTGCGCGGCCTGCACTTCTACACGTTCAACCGGTCGACGGCCACGACCGAGCTGGTGCACCGCCTCGGGCTCGGAGCGCGACGCGAGGCGGGCGTGGCCTGAGGAGGGCGTGGCCTGAGGAGGGCGGAGGCGTCAGCGGGCGGCAGGCCCCACCGGTGGGTTGCGCGTGCGGCGGGCCAGCAGGACGACCGCCGCAGCCGCCAGCGCGACCACCGCGGCGAGGCCGAGGGTCCAGTTCAGCGGGGACGGTGCCCCGGGGTCGTCGAACGCCACCACCGCCTCGATGTCGCCGACCTCGCCCGCTTCGAACGTCCAGCTGACGGTGCCGGAGTCGGCGTCGCCGTTCGCGTCGAGGATCCGGCCCGGAAAGCTGATCTTGAGCTGGAAGTCGGCGCGGTCGGCGTCGACGGTGGTGAGGTCGACCGCGCCGCTCACCAGGACCCGGTTGCCCGCGCGGCGCAGCGCCAGCTCCACCTGGTCCCCGTTCGCTCCGGCCCCCTCGATGAGCTCACCGACCTGGGGGAAGGTGAGGTCGGAGAACTGGACCACCGAGCCGGCGTAGCCGTCCTGGCGGTACTCGGACACGTCGACGTCGTCGGCCAGGGCGGGTGGCAGGGTGATCTCCGGCCCCGGGTCCTCGGGCCCCTGCTCCGGGGTGGCGATGACGATCTCGCCGCGCACGGTGTCGTCGGGCTGCACGGCCAGCGCCGCCTGGACACGTGCACAGCCGGAGAGGGCCAGCAGGGTGAGGAGCAGGGCGAGCAGGAGCGCCGGACGCGAGGACCGGGCGGCGGGCCGGGCGGACGGGGAGGACATGGCGTCATGGTGCCGGCCGCCCCCGACACCCACGGCTCTGCGCCGGCGGAGGCACTCTCCGGAGAGGTCCAACGCGGCGGCGAGGCTGAGCGGGTCGGCATGCCGTCGCCGGGTCGAGTGATCACCGTCTGACGCACGGTGCTGCGGTCGCCGCCGCGGAAACGTGCGGCTGGCGGGGATCATGGACCCGTGTGCCGGGCGAGATCGCTCCCGGGGCTAGGCCTGGGGGTCGAGAGGCAGGTCGCGGCCGAGGACGGCGAAGGGCCGGGCGTCCCCGGTGAAACGGTGGTCGCGTAGGACGTCGTGGAACCCGAGCCTGCGGTAGAGCTGCCAGGCCCGGCCCGGGGCCTGCGGCCCGTGCTCGGGGGTGGACAGCAGGACCCGGCTCGACTCCGCGCCGCCCAGCAGTGCGCGCAGGAGCGACTCGCCGAGGCCGCCGCCCTGCACGTCCGGGCGGACGTGCAGCTCGGTGAGCTCGAAGTAGTCCTCCAGCCAGACACGATCGGCGGGGCGGGACCGCAGGCCCCGACGGACCTCCTCATACCACCACTGGCCGGCCGCGCCGCTGTAGCCGTAGGCGACGCCGAGCAGGGAGTCGGCCGCGTCGAGCCATCCGACGGCCCGCCATCCCGGACGGCGGATGTGGTCGAGCCACAGGGTGCGCCGGTGGCGGGCGGTGCTCGGCGGGTACCCCATCGCGGCGACGTACACCTGCAGGGCCTCGCCGACGCGGTCGGCGAGGTCGGCGGGTCCGAGCCGGACCAGGTGTCGAGCCGGTGCCGTGGTCATCACGGGTCCCGCGGGAGGCGTGTGTCGGGTCGGCGGCGCTGGGGGTCCACGGCTCCATCACACCATGTCGGACGCCGGCGGCGCCGGACGACTTGACGGGACGGCTCCGGCGCGCTTCACTGGTGGTCGATCGAACATGCGTTCGATCATCGGTGGCCCCGGTGGTGGGGCGGGGGAAGCGCCCCGCCATCGGGTACGCCCACCGACCGGTCGGGAGGAGTTCAGGATGAGTGCCTTCAACCGGGTGTTCCGGTCGCGGCAGCCGACGCCCGTCTCGGTGCGGTGGCAGGACGGCGAGCCAGTGGAGTTCCACCGCAGGCCGCTGCGCCGCGGTTCGCGCTACCTCGTCCTCGGTGTGCGGGAGCGCTGGGTCGAGGAGTCGCCGTGGCCGTTCCCGTCGCCGATGCCCGTCGGCGGCGACCGGCTGCGGTGCTGGCGGGTCGAGGCCCGCTCCACGGAGGACCCCGAGGACACGGGCCGCGAGTTCGTGCTGCGGATGCGCGCGGGCCCGGGCGTGTGGGACCTGGTGCGGGTGGCGGAATGACGGTGGGTACGGGAGAGGGGTTCCGATGACGATCACGGTCGAACCGACGGGCACGCGGGTTCCCGCGCCCCGGCGCCCCCCGGGTGCCGCCGCTCCGGCAGGCCCCCCTGCGCCGCGCGCGGCACTCGGGCTGCTGCGGCAGGCGGCCGACGGGCTCGCCGAGGCGCACGGCGAGCAGGACCCGCTCCTGCGCTACCCGGCGGCCTACCTCGCGGCCCTGCGCGCCGGGGCGGCGGTGCTCGCCGTACGGGCGC
>JAKDLE010000905.1 GCA_030453005.1 Pseudonocardia sp.
TCAATGGTAGAACATCAGCTTCCCAAGCTGAATACGCGGGTTCGATTCCCGTCATTCGCTCAGACACGAAGGCCCAGCTCAGAGAATGTCCCCCTCCGGGCTGGGCCTTCGTCCTTGCTGCTCCCCGCCGTACCGGGCCAATGCCGGGCCATTCACCGCGTGGGCACGAGCGCCCCTGACGGCCCGTCCCCGTCGTCCTCCGGCTCATCCTCGGTCAGCTCCCGACCGTCGACGAGCGCGCTGAGCTGACTCGTGGCCCGCTGGTAGGTCAGCGCGGCCCGCATGTCGTCGTGGCCCATCCTGGCCATCAGGTCCTTCGTCGTCGCCCCGGTCTGCGCGGCGAACAGGTTCCCGGTGTGGCGCAGGTCGTGGAAGTGCAGCCCCGGCGCACCGCGCTTCTTCACCGTCTCGACCCAGCGCGTGAGGTTGTTGAAGTGCGCCCTCCGCAGTGCGCCGCCCTTCGGCCCGGTGAACATCAGCGCATCCGGCGCCGAGTCGACGTAGGTCATCAGGTGCTTGACGATCTCGCCGCGGATCGCGGTCGGGATGGCGATCGTGCGGACACCGGCCCGCGACTTGGGTGAGCCGACCACGATCCCCCGCCCGATGACCTCGGTGTGCGCGAAGCTCACGCGGACCCAGCTTCCGTCCGGTGCGACGTCGCAGCGTCGGAGCGCGGTCACCTCTCCCCACCGGAGCGTGGCGAACGCGGCGACGAGGATCATCGCCCGGAGACGCCGGTACCGCATGGCGTTCGCGAGCGCGAACACCTGGGCCACGGTCAGCACCGACCGTTCGGCGGCGTTCTCCCGGTCGGCCCCGCGCACCCGGCACGGGTTGCGGGAGAGGATGCCGTCCTCCTGTACCACCGTGTTGAGGATGGCCCGGAGCAGCCGGTACGACTTGGCCGCCAACGACACGGACACCCCGGCCGCCAGCAGGCTCGACCGCCACTCGCGGATGAGTGCCGTGGACAGGTCGCCGAGCTTGACTGGGCCGAGGTGTGGCGCGAGGTGCTTGCGCAGCAGCCACCGGTAAAGCTCGACGGTCCGCGGTCGCAGCGCCGGCCGTTCGGTGATCCACCGTTCGGCGTACGCCTCGAACGGCACCGACGAGCGCTGTGGGTCGATCCAGTCGCCGCGGATCATGCGGGACTCCGCGACCGTCAGCCACTGCTCCGCGTCGCGCTTGGTGGCGAACGTCGTCGGGCCGAGCGCAGCCGACTATCGGGGCCGGGATAGCGAGCCTGCCAGCGGCCGGACTCCCGACGGCGCACGTTGCCGAACCGGCGGTGCCCGCTCTTGTTCGCCATCTACGCCACCCCCTGCAGGTCGCGCAAGGACCGAGGACGCGGTGACGGCCTCGACGCGGCCCGCCTGGACGAATGCCTCCAGGTCGACGAGCGCGAGCCGCACGTGTGCGCCGACCTTGTGGAAGGTGATTCGGCGTTCGGCGATAAGGCGCCGGACGATCCGGACCGAGGTGCTGAGGTAAGCCGCCGGTCTGCGCAGTGTTCGGCGGTGCGGCGTCCACGCCAGAGGCAGCGCGCGCGTTGGCCGGATACCTACAACGTAGCGGCGTCCGCTTGTCAGACGAGGCGGGAGAGACCGGCGACCCGTTCGACGTCCGGCGAGGCACCGAACCCGACGACGCCGAGGCAGTAGAGGCGGCCCTACGCGAGGTGGAGATCCGGGCAGTAGCCACAGTTCCGATGACAGCCGGTTCTGCGGGAGGCGTTGGGCGCCCTGCTGTCCGGCGGTTACACCGTCGTGGACTTTCGCACTATTGATGATCTTTAGGCGGCCTCCGCGAGGACGTCGAGC
>JAKDLE010000906.1 GCA_030453005.1 Pseudonocardia sp.
GTGCTGCCGGACGGGGTCTCGGCGCTCGTGGCCGAGCGCACCACCGGCCGCGTGCTGCGGGTGGAGCAGGGCACCGACCCCGAGCTGGTCGCCACCGTGCCGGTGGACCCGACCGGTGACGGCGGGCTCACCGGCCTCGTGCTCTCCCCCACCTACGCCGAGGACCGCCTCCTCTACGCCTACACCACCACCGCGCAGGACAACCGCGTGATGCTCATCGCGGGCGGCGAGGCACCGAAGCCCGTGCTCACCGGCATCCCGCGCGGCGCCGTCCACAACGGTGGCGCGTTGGGCGTCGACGTCGACGGGTCGCTGCTGGTGGCCACCGGGGACGCGGGCGGCGGCGCGGACCCCGCCTCACTCGCGGGCAAGCTGCTGCGCATCGACACCCGCGGCCGCCCCGCGCCCGGCAACCCCGACCCGGCGTCTCCGGTCCTGAGCTCCGGACTGGTCGCCCCGGGCGGGATCTGCGTCGACCCGGTGACGACGTCGGCCTGGGTCACCGACCGCGCCACCGCCCAGGACGTGCTGCACCGCGTGGTGCCGGGGGCGCTCGGCCCGCCCGCCTGGACCTGGCCCGAACGGCCCGGCGTGGGTGGGTGCGTGGCCCAGCCCGACGCCGTGACGGTGACGCTGAGCGGTGGGGCGGCCCTGTTCCTGCTGCGCGTCGACGAGTCCGGCGCCTTCACCGACACCGACACGCTCCTCCACGACGAGTACGGGCAGCTGGCGGCGGCCACGCTCGCCCCCGACGGGCTGGTCTGGGTGGGCACGGTCAACAAGGTCGGCGGGGCGCCGGTGCCCACCGACGACCGGGTGATCCGGCTGCCTCCGTTCGCCTCGGGTGGTCAGTCTCGCGCCTGAGAGTGCCCGACACGCCGCTCGGAGTTGTCGCGACGGGGCCCGGTGCCGCATGGTCTGCCCCATGAGCGAGCCTGCGAGCGAATCCGCCCTGCCGACCGTGCGCAGCGGGGGAATGCGGTGAACGCGCGCGAGCGCACGCTGCTGCGGCTCCTGCCCCTCGCCATCCTCCTGGCCGCGGGCGTCATCGGGTTCGCGGGCCGTACGACCCTCGCCCTGCTGGGGCTGGCACTCGGGTTCGCCGCGCTCGTCCTCGTCGGGGTGGCCCTGCGCCGCCCGCCCGGCCCGGCGCCGGAGCCCGGGCCCGATGAGGCGTCCGCGCTGCGGGTGCGACGCGAGCGCGACGGCGAGTTCCCCGCGGCGCGACAGCTGCGCGAGGGGCGCCCCGAGGTCTCCCTCCTCGACGCCGTGCGGCTGGTCCGCGGGCTCTGAGGAGCGCTCATGATCGGCGGGATCGGGACCTGAGCGCCAGGGGTGGCGTTCAGGTCCCGATCGCGGCGATCAGCCCCCGGGCTCAGCCTGAATCCACCGCGCCGCAGCGCTCGACGATCAGCTCGCGGACGCGCTTGGCGTCGGCCTGGCCCTTCGTCGCCTTCATCACCGCGCCGACGATGGCCCCCGCGGCCTGGACCTTCCCGCCGCGGATCTTCTCCACCACGTCGGGCTGGGCGGCCAGTGCCTCGTCGACGGCGGCGAGGAGCGCGCCGTCGTCGGAGACCACGGCCAGACCGCGCCCGGCGACGACCTCGTCGGGCGAGCCCTCCCCGGCCAGCACCCCGTCGACGACCTGGCGGGCGAGCGTGTTGTTCAGCTCCCCCGCGGCCACCAGCGCGATCACGCGGGCGACGGCGTCGGGGCCGATGGGCAGCTCGTCGAGCGCCACGCCGCGGGTGTTGGCCTGCTGGGCGAGGTAGGCGACCCACCACGAACGGGCCTCCCCCGCCGGTGCGCCCGCCGCG
>JAKDLE010000907.1 GCA_030453005.1 Pseudonocardia sp.
TCGGTGGAGGGGGCGGCGCAGCCACGTAGCTCGGGGTAGAGGGGGATCTTGGTGGTGGCGGCGCGGCGCATACCGGCGCGGACCTCGCGTTCGATCAGGGCGCCGAGCAGCAGCGCGAGGAACTGGCAGCAGAACAGGGCCTCGATGCGGGCTGGGCTCTTGAGGAGTACCGGGGCGGCGTCTTGGACACCTTTGAGCAGGTGGTGGCGGCGTTCGAGGTGGGGTTGGTAGCGGTAGGCGGCGAGCACCTCGGCGTCGGTCAGCGACGTGTCGTTGGTGATCAGCGGGAAGCAGCCGTCGCTGGCGGCGTCGTAGGTGATGTGGTCGAGCACGATGTCATGGGTCACGCTGTAGCGGGTGGTGGCGATCTCGCGGTAGCGGGTGTTCGGGCCGGGTCGGCCGCGGCGTTCCTGGCGGTAGCTCTTGTGCACGGTCTCGGTGACGGTGGCGGCGACCCACCGTCCGGCGTGCGCGTCGGTGAGCGCGGTGGTGGCGGCCTGCTCGACGGCGACCCGGTCGCGCAGCCGGCAGCGCGGCCCGGCGAGCTTGTCGCCCAGTGTCTGGAGTGCGGCGATGCCGGCCTCGACGCGGGCGGATCGGGTGGCCGCGTCGCGGGCGGCCTTCGCGGTGGAGTGCACCCAGATGATCCGGTAGCCCTCCGCGGAGGGCGCCGGGGCGGGACAGGTCGAGTAGACCTGGTCGGGCTCGCCGTGTCGTGGGCCGGGCCCGCGGGTCGCCTCGGTCCAGTCCGGGACGTGGGCCTGGATCCAGGCCCGGAACGCGCGGTCCTCGGATCGGGTGTGCGGCAACACAGTGACGAACCGCCCGCCGCGCGCGGCGATGTGGCCCATCGCCTCGCGCGAGCACAGCTTGGAGTCCGCGACGTAGAGGAAGTCGACTCTGCCCAGCAGCGCGACCAGTCCGTCCCAGGTGGGGATGTGGGTGGGGTCGTCGGTGGTGTTGCCATCGGCGAGGCGGTAGGCCAGCGGGACGGCGCCGTCGGCGGCCACGGTCAGGATCCACACCAGCTGCTTGAGGTCGGGTCGGTGGTCCTTGGAGTGCCCGTAGGTGATCACCGGGGTGGGTTTGCCGCCGCGCGAGGCGCCGGTGGCGTGGCGGTAGACCCCGGACACCGAGATGGACGTGGAGTCGTTGTGGCACTCGCTGGTGTCGATGTCGAACTCGCGCACCGCGCGCAGCACCAGCGCGGTGAGCAGGCTGGCCCGGTCGGCGTCGAAGAGCCGTTCCAGCGCGCGCCCGACCCGGTCGTCGTTGACCGCGCCGGCCTGTCCGGTGTCCAACCCGAGCAGGCCCGGGACGAACCGGGCGGCCCACTCGCCCAGCCCGTAGAGCGGTTCCCGACCGATCAGCAGGTTGGTCACCACCAGCCGGACCGCGGTGGCCGGGGCCAGCTTGAGCCGGGCATCGCCCGCAGGCAGGTGCGCCGCGAGCAGCTCACCCAACCGCAGCCGGTCCCAGAAGTGGTTGATCACCGGCAACGCCCCCAGCGTCGAGGAGACCAGCTGAAACGATCCGGGTTCGCTCACTATCCACCTCCGCGCGAGGGGTCTTGCGCTCAGCAGACCACACGCTATCCTTCAGCGGTCCGCTGAAGGACTCGACACGCCGGAGGCGACCCCCGCGATGCCCACCCGCCGACCCGACCCGGGCCCACCCGGGGCGAGCCTGGCCGCCGAGCTCGTCGCCCAGCACGGTGACCGCGTATATCGGCTGGCCTTCCGCCTGTGCGGCAATGCCCACGACGCCGAGGACATCACCCAGGAGGCGTTCGTCCGCGCGCTGCGGCGCATCGGCTCG
>JAKDLE010000908.1 GCA_030453005.1 Pseudonocardia sp.
GCAAGCCGCGTCGCGCGCCGCCGCATCCCTCAAATCGAGTTATGCCGCTGGCCGCGCCGCCACCGCGGGCGGCCAGTCTGCGACAGGGGCGTCCGCGGGTGCTTCAGCAGCTCCATCCGGCGCACCGCCGGCTTGGGCCGCCCGCATGAACCGCGGCCAGCCCATGAGCCACGGCGCGCCCGCCGCCGCGAGCACGGGCCCAGGTGTCCCCGTCGCTCACCGCGAGTCGGTGGAGCTCGAGCACGGCCAACGCGGACATGACCGCCGGTACCGGCACACCCGCCTCCCGCGCAACCTCCTCGCAGGTGCGGCCGCCCGATGCCGGCAGACCGTCGTGCACGGCGAGCTGCACCGGAGTGAGCCGGTCCGTGGCGCGTCGATCAGATGCGCGTCGCTCCTCACCGGGTCGCATGTGGAAGGGGTCGAGGCGCCCGGCCACGTCGATCACGTCGGCCGCCCCGGTGGCCATCTCCGCCTGCCGCCCGCGGAGCAGCGCGTGGCATCCGGCCGACGTCGCCGACGTGACAGGCCCGGGCCCCGCCAGCAGGTGCCTGTGCATCCGCACCGCCCAGCGTGCGGTGTTCGCCGCGCCGCTCCGCCGGCCTGCCTCAACGATGACGGTCGCGTCCGCGAATCCCGCCACCAAGCGGTTTCTGGACAGGAACCGATGCTTTCCGGGCACTGTGCCGGGCGGGTATTCCGATACCACCACCCCGCGCGCGGCGATCTCCCGCAGGAGACGGGCATGACCCGACGGGTAGACCCTGTCCAGACCGCACGCGAGCACGGCGACCGTGTCGCCCCCGACGGCGAGCGCCGAACGATGCGCCGCCCCGTCGATGCCGTAGGCCGCGCCGGAGACGATCGCGTACCCCTCCGCCGCGAGGTCCGCCGAGATCTCCGCCGCGACATGCTCTCCGTAGCCGCTCGCCGCACGGGTGCCGACAATCGCCACGGACTGCTCCTCGACGCGGGTCAGCGCCAGCGCGCCGAGCACCCACAGCGCGACCGGCCGCGCACCGTCCGGCTGTTCGCAGTCGTTACTGAACGTCGCCGTGCGCCAGGCGGGCCACTCCGGGCTGTCCGGGGTGACCAGTCGCCCGCCGAGCCGTCGGAGCGTCGCCAGATCGTGGTCGGCCGCATCGTGGGCGCGACGGGCCCGCGTGCGTGCCTCGAGTTCGGCCGAGACGTCGTTGTTCCAGACCTGTGCCGCCACCTCGATCGGACCGCACGCGTCGATCTGCTCGATGAGCGCGGTGCAGGGCCCTTCGACCACGCGCGAGAGGTAGGCCCATGCGCGCAGCCGCTCTTCGGGGGTGCCGCCCCCGGCCCGCGCGGTCACGCGGCGGTCCGGTCACGCAGATACAGCGCCGCCGCCGTGTCGTCGGCGTCGGGCATGGTGTGCCCGGCCAGGTCGGCGATCGACCACGCGACGCGCAGACACCGGTCGACCCCCCGTGGCGTGATCTGGCCGCGCCGCACCGACATCTCCAGTGGTGCGCGTGCCGCCGACGAGAGGGCGAATCGTCGGCGCAGCGCCGAACCGGGGACCTCGCCGTTGGTGCGCCAGCCGCAGTGCCGCCACCGCTCGGCGGCGGCCGCACGTGCCGCCGTCACACGGGCGCGCACCTGCTCAGTCGACTCCCCCGGCTCGGCCGTGAGCACCCCGCCCCCGGGCCGCCGCATGATCACCCGCAGATCCACACGGTCGAGCAGCGGACCCGAGAGTCTGCCCAGGTATCGGCGCCGGGCATTCGGTGCGCACACGCAGTCGACGTCTTTCGCCGGAGCGCACGGGCACGGGTTCGCCGCGAGG
>JAKDLE010000909.1 GCA_030453005.1 Pseudonocardia sp.
CCCGCGCGGCGTCCATCCTGTGAACTCCCCCAGGGCCGGAAGGCAGCAAGGGTCAGCGGGCTCTGGCGGGTGCGCGGGGTCCCCTTTCTCCCCGGGGCGCGATCGCAGGGTGGCCGGCGCACCGAACCGTCGGTCCCGATCGGTAGCCTCGCACCCGTGGCGCTGGCTCTGTACCGCAAGTACCGCCCGGCGACCTTCGCCGAGGTCGTGGGGCAGGAGCACGTCACCGAACCGCTGAGCACCGCCCTGTCCGCCGGGCGGATCAACCACGCCTACCTGTTCTCCGGCCCGCGGGGCTGCGGCAAGACCTCCAGCGCGCGCATCCTGGCCCGCTCGCTCAACTGCGAGCAGGGCCCCACCCCCGAGCCGTGCGGGGTCTGCCGGTCGTGCGTCGCGCTGGCCCCCGACGGGCCGGGCAACATCGACGTCACCGAGCTCGACGCCGCATCGCACGGCGGCGTCGACGAGGCCCGTGAGCTGCGCGACCGCGCGTTCTTCGCGCCCGCCGAGTCGCGCTACCGCGTCTTCATCATCGACGAGGCGCACATGGTCACCACGCAGGGCTTCAACGCCCTGCTCAAGATCGTGGAGGAGCCGCCGGAGCACCTCATCTTCGTGTTCGCCACAACCGAACCCGACAAGGTGCTGCCCACCATCCGCTCGCGCACCCACCACTACCCGTTCCGGCTCATCCCGCCGGGCACGCTGCGGGGGCTGCTGGAGCGGATCTGCACCGACGAGGGCGCGGTCGTCGCGCCCGCGGTGTACCCCCTGGTCATCCGGGCGGGCGGTGGCTCCGCCCGCGACTCGCTCTCCGTGCTCGACCAGCTGCTCGCCGGGGCCGGGCCCGAGGGCGTCACCTACGAGCGGGCGGTGGCGCTGCTGGGCGTCACCGACGTCGCCCTGATCGACGACATGGTCGACGCGCTGGCCGCGGGCGACCGGGCCGCGGTGTACGAGACCGTCGACCGGCTCGTGGAGGCCGGCCACGACCCCCGCCGGTTCGCCTCCGACCTGCTGCAACGGCTACGCGACGTCACGCTGCTGCAGGCCGTGCCCGAGGCCGCGGAGCGCGGGCTGGTGGAGTCGGCGGCCGACGAGGTCACCCGCATGGTCGAGCAGGCCGCCCGGCTGAGCCCGGCCACGTTGGCCCGCTACGGCGAGATCGTGCACACCGGGCTCACCGAGATGCGCGGGGCCACCGCGCCGCGGCTCCTGCTGGAGTTGCTGTGCGCACGGATGCTGCTGCCCGCCGCCAGCACCGCGGAGCCCGGGATGCTGGAGCGGCTCGAACGCCTGGAGCGGCGCAGCGACATCGCGCCCGCCGCGCCCGCACCGGACGACGGCACGCCGTCCGGTCGCCGGTTCCAACGGCCCAGCACTGCGGGCCCCGCCGCGTCCGACCCATCGACGGTCCGGCCACCGGACGCGGTCCGGCCACCGGATGCGGGGCGGGGCGACGGGCGGCCGGCCGCAGCCGATGCGGCCGCTGAGGGTGCTCGACCCGTCGACCCGCCCGAGCGCGCCACGCCGACCGTCGCGCGTCCGGGCGGCCCCGCGGAGTCCCCGGACCAGCGCCCGCGCGCGGACCAGCCGGTCCCCGATCCACCTCGCGAGGCACCGGCGCTCCGTCCCGCCACCCTCGACGCGGCGGCGGTCCGGAGGGTGTGGCCGGAGATCCTGGCCGCGGCCAAGGACCGCAAGAAGCGCACCGCCGCGCTGCTCGTCAGCGCCACGGTGCGGGCGGTGGAGAACGACACGCTCGTGCTCAGCATCGGCACCGCCCCGTTGGCCCGACTGCTGTCCGAGCAGA
>JAKDLE010000910.1 GCA_030453005.1 Pseudonocardia sp.
TCCGCCGTGTGGGCCTTCGCCCGCGCGGCGCGCTCGGCCTGGCGCTGTGCCCACCGTCGGTGAGCGGCCTGCCCGACCTCGTGGCGCAGCGCCGAGTTGCGCAGCGCGGCGGCACCCCCGATGACGCTGTGCAGGGTGGCCAGGGCGTGGTCGTCGAGGGCGTCGGCCCGGGCGGTGATCTGGTCGTCGGGCCAGGCGCGGGCGTCGCGGAGCGCGGCGCGTTCGTGCTCGTCGCGGCCGGAGCAACCTACGCAGCGGTTTCCTTCGGGGCCTCGGCCGGTGCGGGGGCCGAGTGGGTGGCGGCCGCAGGTGGCGCACTGCTCGATGAGCTTGGGGCGCTTCTCGGCGAGCGCGGTGCGGTTGCCAGCGGCGACGCGGAGCTCGTGGAGGTGCTGGACGGCGGCGAGCTCGAGCTCGTGGCGGTCGACGGCGCGGCGGTGCCACGCAGCAGGGTCGGCCGCGTCGGCGGGCCGGTCGGCGGCGTGTTCGGCGGCGAGCGCGTCGAGCCTGGCCAGTTGGTCGGCGATGGGGTCAGGCATGGGGGTCTCCTGTGTGTCGGGCGTGGACGGCCGGGGGTTCACGAGGCGTCGAGTCCGGGTCGGATGCGGCCGGGACCGAGTAACCGGAGCACGGTGGCGCCGCTGACGTGGGCGTTGCGGAGATCGACGAGTAGCCGCCCGACGGGGAGTTCGGCGACGACGGGGCCGCCGTGCCCGTCGACGATGATCAGCTCGTGGTCCTGCGGCAGGCACATCAGCGCGATCGCTGCCGCCCGGTCAGTCTCGGGGAGCTGGTCGAGGATGCGGTGGGCCTCGTCGGCGTGGTCGGCGGCGGTCATCGGGTCTCCTCGGTTCGGAGCTGACAGCGGGCGTTCATGCCGTCTCCGTGCTGTCTGTCAGGTGGCGGCGGACCCGGGCGGCGGCGCTGATGTCGTCGACGATCAGCGATCGCAGGGCCCCGGAGGTGTTGTCCTGCGTGGAGATCGCGGCGACCAGCGTTTCGGCGACCTGCTGCGAGACGGTGTAGGTCTCGTCGTCGCACTCGTCCAACAAGCAGTGGACCGAGGTCACTTCGAGGATCTTGGCGAACACGAGGTGAGTTAGCGCCGCGCTGTGGTCAGTGAGTTGGTCGAACACCTCGTCGGCGAGGGCGCGCTCGTCCCACTCGCTGTAGGTGCGGGTGGCGAACGCGGCAGCGAGCCGGGCGGCCTGCTGGTCGATCAGGTCGAGCAGCACGTTCACGGGATGCTGATCCGTCGGGTTCTCCGTGGGCTCGACGCCGCTGCGGTTGAGGCGGACGTCAAGCCATCCCAGGGACGGCGTCGAGTTGCTGGTCATCGGGAGTTCTCCTCGGGTTGGGTGCGGATCTCGTGGTGGCACCGCGTGCAGCGGTACCGGGTCGGTCGGGAGTTGCGGCGTCGTCGCCACGTAGCGCGGCGGCCGCAGTCGCACAGGACGGGGCCGCCGGTGTCGGTGCGGAATCCGTCGGCGGCGTGCGTGGTGTGCCGGGTCATCGGGTCTGGTCCGTGTCGTCAGCGCCCCACCAGCAGTCGCGGCACACCCCGACGGCGTAGCTGAGCGCGCCGGCGGCGATCATCACCGGCCGGATGCCGTCACCGTGGTCGGGTCCTGCGCACTGGTGTCCGCATCCGTCGCAGGTGCGGTCCCGGACGTCGTGGCGGGCCAGGGCGAGCAGGTGTGGGCATCGGGAGCACGCGATCAGCCCGGGGCGCCAGGCGGCGGCGTGGACCGGTTGCGGGCGGTCCGGGTGCGGCTGGTGGGTGCAGGTGTCGGCGGTGCCGATAGCCCAGCC
>JAKDLE010000911.1 GCA_030453005.1 Pseudonocardia sp.
CGCCGCCGCACCGGCCCGGGCATCGCCGCCGAGCGATGCCGGGGCCGCTGCTCGCCCGGCTGCTGCACGACGACGACCTCGAACCCACCGACCGGGTCGACGGCGCGCTGCTGCTGCTCCCTTGACCACGCTCCGCCGCTCACTACACAAGAGCCGCCCCCGATTGAAGAATGCGACACGTGGCCGGACCACCCGAGAACGATCCGCGCAGCATCGACCCCATCGAGCACGCGCACCTGCGGGACGCCGCGGGTTTCAGCCCGCCGGTGCACCGGTACGCGCCGAGCCCCGCGCTGGCCGACGTTGTACGGCGCTACTGGATGCCCGTCTGGTCGCTGCCCCCCGGCGCAGTCTCGGTGCAGCGGGTACTGCAGTACCCGGTGTGCCTGGTCGTGGTGGCCGACTCCTACGCCCGGCTGGTCGGGGTGAGCACCGGGCTGTCGGTCAAGGAGCTGAGCGGCTCCGGTTGGGCGCTCGGCGCGCTGCTGCAACCGGCCGCGGGCGAGCTGCTGCTGGGGCGGCCGGTCTCGCAGCTCACCGACCGGTTCGTCGACCTCGCAGAGGCGCCCGGCATCGACGGTGCCGGGCTGACCGAGAGGGTCCGGGCGGCGGTCGGAGCCGCCCCGGAGGAGCCGGCCCGTCGACGCGCGGCCGTCGGCTGCCTCGAGCAGGCGCTGCGGGCGCTGTCCCCCGTCGACGACGAGGGCAGGCTCGTCAACGCGGTGGTCGAGTACGTCGAGGGGTCCCCCGAGGTGCGGCGGGTGAGCCAGGTTTGCGCGAAGTTCGACCTGGGCGAGCGCACTCTGCAGCGGCTGCTCGCGCGCAGGCTCGGGCTGCACCCGAAGTGGCTCATCCAGCGCCGCAGGCTGCAGGAGGCGGCGGCCCGCCTGCGCGCCGACGCCGGGGGCACCGACCTGGCCCGGGTGGCCGCCGAGCTCGGCTACGCCGACCAGGCCCACCTCACCCGCGACTTCCGGACCGTCACCGGGCTGACGCCGGGGGACTACGCCGCCGAGCCCGCGCGTCGGGCGGTCGGGCGCTCCGGACCCGGAGGAGTGGGACGGCGACGGCCGGGTACCTCGTGAGGGACGCGCACCGCCGACGAGGGAGGACGACCTCGATGCCCACCACCACCACGACCAACACGCCCCGGCCACTGCTCGGCAGGCTGCTCGACAAGCTGGAGCGGGCCTCCGCGCTCGACGCGCCCGCGAAGAGCATCGGCAGCACGACACGCGGGCTCATCCCGCAGGGCGAGGTCAAGGACCTGATCAGCGGGACGCCGTCGGGTCACCCCGCGCACCCGCCGCTGACCGACGTGACGATCACGGCGTTCCTCGGCGCGACCCTGCTCGACGTGCTCGCCCCCCGCGTCGGACGCCGCGCGGCGCAGCGGCTGATCGCGGTCGGGGTCCTCGCGGCCGTGCCCACGGCCGTCACCGGGATCAGCGACTGGGCCGACACGGAGCTCGCCGATCCGGCCGCGCGCCGCGTCGGGCTCGTGCACGCGGGCACCAACGTGTCGGCGCTGCTGCTCTACGCGGCCTCGCTGTCCGCCCGGCGCCGCGGTGCCCATTTGCGGGGTGTGCTCCTCGGCCTCACCGGCGCCACTGCGCTCACCGCGGGCGGGTACCTCGGCGGGCACATGTCCTACACGCAGGGGGTCGGCGTCAACCAGACCGCCTTCGACCCCGGCCCCGGGGAGTGGACAGTCGTCACGCCGGGCGGCGAGTTGCGCGACGGCGAGCCGCAGTCGGTGTCGGCCGACGGCGCCCCGCTGCTCCTCGTGCGCCGCGGCGACGGGATCC
>JAKDLE010000912.1 GCA_030453005.1 Pseudonocardia sp.
GCGGCGGTGAACGCCTCGACGGCCGCGACGCAGGCGTCGCCCCCGGGCTCGTGCGCCGACGCCCCCCCCAGCAGTGCCGCCTGCGCCGCCAGCGCCTCGCCGATCACGCCCGCGCCCACGATCAGCACGGGGGGCACGGGCACCCAGAGGTCGACCAGCAGGTCGCCGTGCTCGGTGGGGACCTGCTCGGTGACGGTGGCGCCGCGGCGCAGCAGCGAGCGGGCGGCGGCGGCACCGTCGGCGTCGAGCGGGTCGGACCCCAGCGTGCCGACCACGTCGCCCAGCTCCGACCCGGTGAACACGACGGCGGCGGCCCCGTCGGTGGTGGACACCAACGCGGCGGGCCTGCCGGCTTCCAGCGCGGCCCCGAGCGCGGCGGCGTGTTCGGTGGGCAGCGGGTGCCCGAGCAGCGTGGCCCCGCCCCCACAGCCGAGCCCGACCGCGGTGGCGGCGGGCTCGTCGACCTCGGCGTCGCGGGTATGCGGAGCGGCGGCTGCGGCCGCCGCCAACGGCACCGCGGAGTCGTCCAGGGCGCCGCGGTAGAGCACACCCGCCACCGCACCGCCGGCGGTGCCCGCCAGCAGCTGTCCACTCTCGACGGTGCCGAACCCGTGCCGGGCCAGCACCCGGACGACGCCGATGTCGCCGTCTGCGGACAGACGACGCAAGGACGTGCCGAGGTCTCGGAGACGGGCGGTGGCGGTGCTGGAGGATTCCGAAGCGGTCACGGCCGCAAGGGTAGCCCCGGCCGCGGGAGTGGATCGTGCGACGCAGGACCGGCGCGTGCGCGGTCACCGGGGCCCACGCCGTATCCTCCTACCGGGTGTGCGTGTGCCGGGAACCTCCGGCCCGCAGCCGACGTTTGAATCGGGCGAACCGCCCGGTCCGGGCCCTCTAGAGACAGGAACCATGGACCCGTCCGATAGTCCGTGCACCGTCCTCGCAGGACGGTGCACATGACCGGCACAATCCTCTCCCTCCTCCTCGGCGTGGCCGTCGTCGCCGCGATCACGGCGCTGACCGGCTACTTCGTCGCCCAGGAGTTCGGCTACATGGCCGTGGACCGCTCCCGGCTGAAGTCGCGAGCGGGCGCGGGCGACGCCGGCGCGCAGCGGGCACTCGCCATCACCGACCGCACCTCGTTCATGCTCTCGGGCGCGCAGCTCGGCATCACCGTCACCGGCCTGCTGGTCGGATACGTGGCCGAGCCGCTGATCGGCGAGAGCATCGGCACCCTGCTGGGCGGGGTCGGCGTCCCCACCGGCGTCGGCATCGCGATCGGCACGGTGCTCGCCCTGCTCTTCGCCACCGTCGTGCAGATGGTGTTCGGCGAGCTGTTCCCGAAGAACCTGGCCATCGCCCGCCCCGAGCCCGTGGCCACCGCGCTCGCGCTGTCCACCTCCCTGTACCTGCGGATGTTCGGATGGCTGATCCGGATCTTCGACGCTGCATCGAACCTGCTCCTCACGGGACTGCGCATCGAGCCGGTGCACGACGTGGAGCACTCGGCCACCCCCCGCGACCTCGAGGCGATCATCGACGAGTCCCGCGACAGCGGCGACATCGGCCGGGACCTCTCCACCCTGCTCGACCGCGTCCTCGACTTCACCGACACCACCGCACGCGCCGCGATGATCCCCCGCCCGCGCGTCGCCTCGGTGCAGGCCGACGACTCCGTGGCCCACCTCGTCGACCTCATGGCGTCGGGCCACTCCCGGCTGCCCGTGCTCGGCGACGGCGCCGACGCCGTCGTGGGCGTCATCTGCCTGCGCGACGTCCTCGCCCTGGAGGGGACGGACCTGACCGGG
>JAKDLE010000913.1 GCA_030453005.1 Pseudonocardia sp.
GCTGGTTCGGGCGTCCGGGGTGCGCTGGGGGCTCGACTCCGCGCACCGGGCCCCCTTCCGGCTCGACGGCTTCGGCCAGAACACCTGGGCGGCCGGGCTCGACCGGCTGCTGCTCGGCTCGGTCATGGGCTCGGGGGCGACGGGCGACAGCCAGGAGTGGCTGGGCACCGCGCTGCCGCTGGACCAGGTGGAGTCCGGCGACGTCGAACGCGTGGGCCGCCTGGCGGAGTTCGTGCACCGGCTCACCGATGTGCTCGCGCGGCTGCAGACCGAACAACCGCTCGCGGCCTGGGTCGCGGCCCTGTCCGACGGGCTCGACGCCCTCACCGACACCACCGCCGCCGACGAGTGGCAGGCCGCGCAGGCCCGCGGCGAGCTGGCCGAGGCCCTGCGCACCGCGGGGCCGCACGGCGCCGCCGTGCCGCTCGGGCTCGCCGACGTGCGCGGGCTGCTCGACGAACGCCTGCGCGGGCGGCCGAGCCGCGCCGGTTTCCGCACCGGCACGCTCACCGTCGCCACGCTGGTGCCGATGCGCTCGGTGCCGCACCGCGTCGTGTGTCTACTGGGCCTCGACGACGGCGTGTTCCCGCGCGCGGGGGTCCCCGACGGCGACGACGTGCTGGCCCGCCGTCCGCTGGCCGGTGAGCGCGACGCCCGCAGTGAGGATCGTCAGCTCCTGCTCGACGCCGTGTGCGCGGCCGGGGACCACCTCGTCGTCGTGCACTCCGGCGCCGACGAGCGCACCGGTGCACGTCGTCCGCCCGCCGTGCCGCTCGGTGAGCTGCTCGACGCGATCGAGGGCGTCGCGGGCCCCGCCGGTCGCGAGCAGGTCGTCGTGCGGCATCCGTTGCAGCCCTTCGACGCCCGCAACTTCACCGCGGGGGTCCTCGTCCCCGGCCCGTTCAGCTTCGACCGCGCCGAGCTGGCAGGCGCGCAGGCCGCGGCCGGGGAGAAGTCGCCCCCCGCGGTGTTCCTCGCCGCGCCGCTCCCGCCGGTCACCGCGGAGGTCGTCCGGCTCGACGAGCTGGTCACGTTCTGCGAGCACCCGGTGAAGGCGTTCCTCACCCAGCGGGTGGGCCTGTCGATGTTCGAGCGCGACGACGACCCGGCCGACGCCCTGCCCATCGAGCTCGACGGCCTCGCCCAGTGGGCCATCGGCGAGCGGCTGCTGCGCGACCGCCTGGCCGGGCACGAGCTCGCCCGCTGTGTCGAGGCCGAGTGGCGTCGCGGCGAGCTGCCCCCCGGCGCGCTGGGCGCGGCGCTGCTCACCACGGTCGTCGACGGGGTGGAGCCGTTGGTGGCGGCGTCGGCGCGGCTGTGCACCGGAGAGGCCGTGTCGGTGGACGTCGACGCGCCGCTCGAGGACGGCACGCGCGTCGTCGGCACGCTCGACGGGTGCCACCCCGGTCCGGGCGGGGTCGGCACGCTGCTACGCGTCGAGTACTCCCGGCTCAAACCCAAGCAGCGGGTACGGGCCTGGGTGCGGTTGCTGGCGCTGTCCGCGGGCGCGGGCGGTTCGTGGCGCGCGGTGAGCATCGGGCGGGCGCCGCGGCACGGGATCGCACGGGCCACCCTCACCCCCGTGCCACCCGAGCGGGCGCGGGCGCTGCTCACCGATCTCGTCGCGCTGCACCGCGAGGGGCTGTGCGAGCCGCTGCCGCTGCCGGTGCAGGCGGGCCACAGCTACGCCAACAGCCGGACGGGACGCGCGTCGCCCGACGTCGCACTGGCCGACGCGCTGCGGCAGTGGACCGGGCGGATCGGCGAGTGCACGGAGGCGGCACACGTGCGGGCCTGGGGGGCGGACA
>JAKDLE010000914.1 GCA_030453005.1 Pseudonocardia sp.
CGCGGTCGGTGAGTCCCGCCGCGTTGACCAGCGCGTCGATCCGCCCGTGCTCGGCCACCACCGCGGCCACCGAGGCGAGCGCCTGCTCCGGGTCGGCGACGTCGGCCGCGACGAAGCGCACGCCGAGGTCGGCGGCCACCTTCTCGCCCACCTCCCGGCGCCGTCCCGAGATCGTCACGGCGGCGCCCTCCCGGACCGCCGCCCGCGCCACCGCGGCGCCGACCCCCTGCGTGCCGCCGCTGACCAGCAGCACCTTCCCGTCGAGCAGTCCCATCAGTGCGTCTCCCGTCTGGTGGTGTGGGCCGCGAGCGCGGCCTCGAACGTGTCCCGCGGCCAGGCCTCGGCGACCGCCCGCCGCATCAGGTCGGCCTGGGTGGGCGGGGCGAGGCCGTCGACGGGCGGGCCGCAGTCCAGGTTGGTGGGGAAGGCGTAGCCCTCGGCGGCGGCGGCGACCGCGTGTCCGTGCCCCGGGCGCAGATGCGGGTACACCGCCCGGCAGATCCGCGCCCGGTCGACGCTCTCCATCGCCCGCCCGAACGCCGAGCTGACCTGCAGCAGGTTCGCCGTGCGCCGGACGTCGGCGCTGCGGTTGGTGCCCGCCCCGTGGATCACGGCGGGGTTGAAGAACGCGGCGTCCCCGGTGCGCAGGGGGAGCTGCGCGTGGTGGCGCTCGAAGTGGGCGGCGAACTCCGGCAGCGCCGTGGCGAGGTAGCCGTCGCCGTACTTCTGGGAGTGCGGCAGGTACAGCGTCGGCCCGCTCTCCACCGGCATGTCGACGTGGGCCACCGCGCCCTGCAGCGTCAGCACGGGGGACAGGCGGTGCACGTGGGCGGGGTACTGCGCGATCGCGGTGGGCGCCATGAACCCGAGGTGGTAGTCGCGGTGCCCGACCTGCGCCTTCCCGCCCGGGTGCACGACGTTGACCTGGGAGGTGACCTGGTAGCCAGGTCCGAGCCAGGCCTGTGCGACGAGCGCGAGCACGTCGGAGGCGTAGTAGTCGACGAACACCGCAGGTGCCCGCACGGCGAGCTTCTCCAGCGCGTTCCAGACGCGGTCATTGGCGCCGGGCGGGGCGAAGTGGTCGCCCGCGGCCGTGCCCGCGGCCCGCTGCTCGGTGATGATCGCCTCGAACTCGGCGGTGGCGCGGTGCACCACGGCCGGGTCGAGCGCGCCGCGGACGACGAGCACGCCCGGGCCGTCGGCGAACGCGCGCACCAGCTCCGAGGGCGGCGCGGCGCGCAGCCCGTCGGCGTCGTAGACCAGCACCTCCTGCTCCACGCCCGCGGCGTGCGGGTAGTCGGCGGGATCGGTGCGGTCGGCCAGCACGCGGACCAGGTCGTCCAGCACGGGGCTCACAGTTCGAGCACCAGACGCGGACCGCACGCGCGCGAGACACAGATCATCATGCAGCCGCCCTCGGCCTGCTCCTCGGGTGTGAGCACGGAGTCGCGGTGGTCGGGCACGCCGTCGAGCACGGGGGTCTCGCAGGTGCCGCAGGTGCCCTCGCTGCACGAGGACAGCACGCCGACGCCCGCCTCCTCGGCGACGTCGAGGATCGAGCGGTGGGCCGGCACCTCGAGGGTGAGGCCGCTGCGGGTGAGCTCCACCGTGAACGCCCCGGTCGTGCCGGTGACGGGCTTCGGGGTGAACCGCTCCACCCGCAGGCGGCCCGCGGGCCAGGCCGCGCAGCGCTCCTCGACGGCCGCGAGCAGGGGCTCCGGCCCGCAGCAGTAGACGAGCGTGTCGGGCGCCGGGGTGCCCAGCAGCGTGTCGAGGTCGAGCAGGCCCGTCTCGTCCTGCGGCG
>JAKDLE010000915.1 GCA_030453005.1 Pseudonocardia sp.
CGTGGCGGTCGCGCTCGAGCCCTACCGGCGCCGGATCTGGACCCGGTGACCGCGCCGTGCACATCGGAGCCGTGATGGACGAGCTCGGCGCCGCCCTGGAGGGCATCGCCGGGCTGCGGGTGTTCCCCTACTGGGCCGACCGGGTCACCCCGCCGACGGCCGTGGTCGGCTGGCCCGACCCGCTGGACTACGACTCGACGATGGCACGCGGCTCCGACCGCGCCACGGTGCCGGTGATGGTGCTGGTCGGGAAGGTCGACGCCCGCTCGGCCCGCGACGCCCTGTCCCAGTACGCCGACGGCTCGGGCCCGTCGAGTGTGAAGGCCACGCTCGACGGCGCCACCTACACCGCGTGCGACTCGGTCCGGGTCGCGTCGTGCGAGTTCACCGTCATCACGGTCGCCGGGGTCGAGCACCTGGCCGCCACATTCCAGGTAGAGATCACAGGAAGCGGGATCTGACATGTTCATCCACGGGAAGGGCACGTACGCCAGCCTGAACTCGGTCGACCTGTCCACGTACACGAACAAGGTCGACTTCGAGCGGGTCGCCGACTCCCACGACACCACCACCTTCGGCAAGAACGCCCGCACCTACCAGGGCGGGCTGCTCGACGGCACCTGCACCCTCGCCGGGATCTACGACAACGGCGAGACCGGGCCGCGCCCCACCGTCGCGCCGCTGCTCGGGACCGTCACGGCCCTGGTGTACCGGCCGGAGGGCACCGGCGCAGGGAAGCCGGAGGACACCGTGAACGTGCTGGTCATGAGCTACCAGGAGTCGGCCGAGGTCGGCGAAACGATCAAGTGGACCTGCGAGCTGCAGCTGTCCGGCGACGTCACCACCACCGACCAGGTCTAGGAGCCACCGTGGCGATCGACAAGGAGACGCTGCTCAAGCAGCGGTTCGGCGAGCAGGAAGTCCAGATCCCCGGGGTGGCTGTCGTGCGGGTGCGGGCACTGACCCGCGGCGAGGCCCTCCAGGTGCGCGACAAGACGATGGGCACCGCCGAGATCGAGCGCAAGCTGCTCGCCTGGGCGCTGGTCGAGCCGAAGCTGACCGAGGACGACGTCCGCGCCTGGCAGGACGCGAGCCCGGCAGGCGAGCTCGAAGTCGTCGTCGACGCGATCGTGAAGCTCTCGGGAATGGAGAAGGCGGCCGCGAAGGCCGCGTACCGCGAGTTTCGAGGCTGACTCGGATATGGAGTTCAGCTACTACCTGGCCGAGCGGCTGCGGATGACCGTCGGCGAGATGCAGGACCGCATGGGCAACGACGAGTTCGTGGCGTGGGGCGTCTATCACGGGCGCCGCGCGCAGCGCCAGGAGCTGGCCGAGAAGTCGGCCCGCGCGAAGCACGGGAGGTGACCGGAGTGATCGACCCGATCCGTATCGACGGGCTCGCGCAGTTCGGCCGGAACCTGCGCACCCTCAACGCCGACCTGCCCAAGGCGATCCGCCTGGCCGGGAACGAGGCCGCGACCCTGATCGTCGACGACGCCCGGCCCCGCGTCCCGACCGGACCCGGCAAGGGCGGTCACGCCAAGTCCTCGATCAAGGCCCGCTCGACCCGCACCGCCGCCCGGGTGTCCGAGGGCGGCAAGCGGTTCCCCTACATGCCGTGGCTCGACTTCGGCGGCCGGGTCGGGCCCCGGGGTTCGGTGCGCCGCCCGTTCATCAAGGAAGGCCGCTACATCTGGCGCGCGTTCGGCGACAACTCCGAGCGGGTCCGCGAGCGCCTGGAGGCCGCGCTGGTCGACGTGGCCCGCCACATCGGGTTCGAGCAGGCCGCGCTGGCCGCGC
>JAKDLE010000916.1 GCA_030453005.1 Pseudonocardia sp.
ACTTCGCCTCCGACCACCGCCGCACGACCGAGGTGTCGGCGACGAAGCGCACCTGCTCGCCGCCCAGCCAGCGCCGCGCGGCATCGGTGAGCGCCTGGTCGACCGCTGCCGCGGCCTGCTCGGCGTGCTCCTGCGGGACGTGCACGAGCAGCTCGTCGTGCAGGCACAGCACGATCCGGGAGCGAAGGGGGCGCACCGCCACCCGCACGGTCGCGGCCCAGGCCTTGAAGAGCTCGGCCGCCGACCCCTGGATCACGGCGTTGCGGGCGAACCGGCCTCGTGCTGAGGACGCTGAGGACGCTGAAGACGCAGCATCGCGCCCGTCATGTTCTTCACCACCTCCGCCGGGGAAGTCGGTGCGCACCCGCCGACCACCGAAGGTGTGCACGGGCTCCCCGCGCCGACCCGCGTCCTGCGCGCGCTGCAGGTGCGCCATCGCCACCGGGTACTCCCGCTCCAGCCCGCGCAGGGCCTCCGCGGCCGGGCCGGAGCGCTGGCCGTACATCGCCGCGAGCACCGCGATCTTCGCCACCGATCGGTCCACCCCGAGCTGCGCGGCGACGGGGGAGTAGAGGTCGTCCTCGCGGGTGGCGGCAGCGAAGGCCCGGTCGCCCGAGACCGCCGCGAGCACCCGCGGCTCGACCTGCCCGAGGTCGGTGCGAACGAAGACCCAGCCGTCGTCGGCGGCGACCGCCGGGCGCAGATCGGCCGGCAGGTTGTGCAGACCCGCCTGGGCGGTCATCCGACCGGCAGCGCCGTCGCAGGCCGTCCATGCCCCGCGCAGCCGGTCATCGGTGCCGACGTGCTCGCGCAGCCACCGCCAGCCGTAGGTCGTGGCGATCCGCTCCTTCCTGCGCCACTCGAGCAGTGCCGGGACCACCGGGTGGGCGCCCACCTGCGCCTCGAGCACCCACTTGCGGGTCGACGGCACGTCGACCCCGGCGCGGGCGAGCATCGTCTTGACCTGGGCGGGGTTGCGCAGGTCGACGTGACCCGTGCCCGGCAGCGCCGCGAGCACCGGTGCGTCGCGCACCTGCCGGGACGCGAGCTCCTCGGCGACGTCGTGCGGCTCGGGACCGGCCGCCGCGGTGACCAGCCGGCTCGCGACCGCCCGGTCGATGGGCAGGCCGGAGGTCTCCAGCTCGACGCACAGCACCGCGGCAGCCGACTCGGCGAACGCCGTGGCGACCGCACGAGGACCGGCGGCGGTCCTCCCTTCGTGCTGGTGGCGGGCGACCTCCCGGGCCGCGTCCGCGAAGGCGGCGCACCGCTGCGGCGTCGTCAACCACGCACCGGAGATCGCGTCCGCGCGCAGGTGCCCGTCGGGCCGGACGAGGTCCTCCGGCGGCAGCTCGTCGCGGAGCTGGTCGAAGAGGTCCCCGGTGGGGGCGCTGGGCACACCCTGCGGGTCCAGGCCGTGGACGGCCGCCCAGGCCAGCTCGGGCCCGGCCGCCCACCCGCCGTGGATGAGGCGGTGGGCCTCGGCGACGTCCCACGTGCGGTCGAGGCGGGCGTCGGCGCGGATGGCCGCAGCGACGGCATCGGCCGACCAGGTGGCCCACCGGACGCTCGGGTCGAGCGCCGCGACGAGCGACTCGAGGTCCGTGGTGGGCACGGGAGGGGAGTGCGGGGGCAGCACGGCGCCCACACCGTCCACGCCGACCACGACGGCCCCGAGATCCTCCACAGGCAGCGAGGCTACCGGCGTTGCTGCGTGGCAGGATCGACAGCGACACCACCGGCCGGCACCACACGAAGGACGTCACATGGGCTTCATCACCGACACGCTCGGCCTCGG
>JAKDLE010000917.1 GCA_030453005.1 Pseudonocardia sp.
CGAAGCATACTACTTACATCGCGAATTAACGACTCAGGACACTAGGCCCGGCGATCGGCGTGCGCAAGCCCGATCCGGAGGTGTTCCGGCGCACCGCCGACCTGCTCGGCCTGGCGGTGGACGACTGCGTGGTCGTCGACGACCTGGCGAGGAACGTCCGTGGAGCCCGGGCGGCGGGAGCGGTGGTCGTGCACCACGTCGCCGTCGACGTCACCGTCGCCGAGGTGGAGATCCTGCTCGGTCTGACGGGGAGGAGCCCGCGACCGGAACGGTGAGCACCGTCCGGCCGCGGCGCGGATCTCCTACTGCTGGTGCCCGGGGGCGGGCAGCTCGGCCTGCTGCTCGTCGCCCGGTGCCCCCTGTTCCGGCGCGGGCTGGGTGGTGTCGCCCTCGCCGGTGCGTTGCTGCGCCTGGTCGACGAGGCTGTCGATGTGGCCCTCGTGACCGGCGAACCGGGCCTTCGCGGCCTCGCCCGCCTGATCGAGGGCCTGGTCCACCTTGTCGTCGTGCTGGTTCAACAGGTCCTTGGCCTTGTCCAGGAAGCTCATGCGCGCAATCATGGCGAAGATCGACGGCGAACGCACATCGCCCGTCACCCGTTCGGGCGGAGGCGGACGTGTGACGGGCGGAGCTCGTCCACACTGTTCACCCCGATGAGCTGCATCGTGCGCACGATCTCCGCGCTGAGGATCTCCACGGCCTTCTCCACACCCTGGCGCCCACCGGCCATCAGTCCGTAGAGGTAGGCGCGTCCGACCAGCGCGGTGCGGGCGCCGAACGCGATGGCGGCGACGATGTCGGCGCCGTGGGTGATGCCGGTGTCCACCCAGACCTCGGCGCGGTCGCCCACCGCGTCGACGACGGGCGGCACCAGCTCCAACGGCACCGGCGCCCGGTCGAGCTGGCGGCCGCCGTGGTTGGACAGCAGCACCGCGTCGGCGCCTGCGTCCACCACCCGGCGGGCGTCGTCGACGTTCTGGATGCCCTTGATCACGAGCTTGCCCGGCCAGGTGCCGCGCAGCCAGTGGACGTCGTCCATCGTCAGGGCGGGGTCGAACACCCGGTTGATCAGGTCGGCGACGGTGCCGTCGGTGGACTCCAGGCTCGCGAACGTGAGTGGGTTCGTCGTGAGCAGGTTCATCCACCAGAACGGGTGCAGCGCGCCGTCGACGAAGGTGCGCAGCGAGAGCGCGGGCGGGATGACGAGCCCGTTGTGGACGTCACGCAGCCGTGCCCCGCCCACCGGGGTGTCGACGGTGAGCATGAGCGTGTCGTAGCCGGAGCCGGCGGCGCGCTGCACGAGGTCCTTGGCCACCGTGCGGTCGCGCCACAGGTAGAGCTGGAACCACCTGCGGGCACCGGGCGCGGCGGCGGCGACGTCCTCGATGGTGGTGGTGCCCATCGTCGACAGGGTGTAGGGGACGCCGACCCGCTCCGCCACCGCCGCCACCGCGTTCTCGCCCTCGTGGTGCATCATCCGCGTGAACCCGGTGGGGCCCAGCGCGAAGGGCAGGGCCGAGCGCTGTCCGAGGATGTCGCGGCCGGTGTCGACGCTCGACACGTCGCGCAGCACGGTGGGCGTGAACTCCACGCGGGAGAACGCGTCACGCGCCCGGCGCAGCGAGAGCTCGCCGTCGGCGGCGCCGTCGGTGTAGTCGAACACGGCGCGCGGCGTGCGGCGGCGGGCGATCGCGCGCAGGTCGCCGATGGACGCCGCCCTGCTCAGCCTGCGGGCGGTGGCGTCGCGGATGAAGGGCGCAGGCCGCAACAGGGGAGCCAGCTCGGAGGGGCGGGGG
>JAKDLE010000918.1 GCA_030453005.1 Pseudonocardia sp.
AAGGACGAGTTGAGCGGCCCGCTGTGCGCCGACATGGACCCCGACCCTCCGCGGTACGTCGCGATGTGGCTTGGCGAGGTGTGCGGCGGCCCAGACGACTACACCCGCGGCCGCGGCGGCTACCAGCACATGCTGGCCCAGCACCTGGGCAAGGCCATTACCGAGGCACAGCGCCGCCGCTGGGTCAACCTGCTGCTCGACGCCGCCGACCAGGTCGTACTGCCCGCCGATGCGGAGTTCCGCGCGGCGTTCCTCGGCTACATCGAGTGGGGCACCCGCCTGGCGATGCACAACTCCCGACCCGACGCCCAACCCATGCCGCAGGCGCCGGTACCGCGCTGGGGATGGGGCGTCGCCCCGCCGTACGAAGGGTGATCGGCGGACGACCGGACGGTGTCGGCACGGGTGCGGGGCCACCATCGAGTCCCACCGCGGCACGACGCTGGAGCTGTTCTTCGACCTGGCCATCCCTGTACCCACGCGGACAATCCACGTAGCCGAGGCCGCGTCAGCCCCGCTCCCCCTCCGATCTGCCGTTGAGGGATCGGTCTGCGGAATGTCATCGCGACGGCGGCCGCGGGCCCCGGGCGTTCGGTAGGCATTGCTGGTTGAGGACGTGTGGCGCGGACGAGAGGGCCGCGGCTGCCGGGGGGCAGCGGACGTCGCGGGGCAGGCTACGGGGCGATCGAGGCTTGGTAGTCGCGCGAGGTGACGATCAGCCCGCCGCGGACGGTCGTCACGTGTACGCAGCGCCGGGCGATGGGGTCGCCGTCGCCGGTGACGCCGTGGTAGGTGAACTCCGCGACGACGGTGTCGCCGGCCTCGTGGAACACGGCGTTGGTGGCGGTCATCTGCAACCCGAGTGCCTCGAGGTGGGCGAAGTGTGCGCGCAGCGGTGCGCGGCCGTGCAGCGGCGCGGCGTGTGGGTCCAGCGGGTGCTCGACCAGTGCGTCCTGGGCGTAGAGCGGCGGCAGGTCGGCCCAGCGCCGGGCGGCGACGAGCCGCAGGTAGCGCTCGACGACCTCGCGTGGACCTGGTGTCCGGGTCATGCCGGCACTGCCGCCGACTGATCGCCGAGGACCTCCTGAAGCGCGGCGGCGAGCTGGCGGCCCAGCTCGTCGACCAGAGCGTCGGCTTCGAGGCGTTCGTGCACCGCCGCGACGGCCGGCCCGGCGGCGACCCGAGCGCCCACCCGGACCAGCGCCGCGCGCAGGTGCTCGGCCGCCCGCACTCCACCAAACCGGGTCGGCGAGGCCGAGCAGACCACGACCGGCTTGTCGCGCAGCACCGAGCGCCCGGCCGGGCGGGACAGCCAGTCGACGGTGTTGCCCAGCAGCCCGGGAACCGTGCCGTTGTACTCGGGGGTGACGATCACGACGGCGTCGGCGGCGGCCACGGCGGCGCGCAGGTCCTCGACGGCCGCCGGGACGCCCGCGGCTTCCAGGTCGCCGTCGTAGAACGGCAGCCGTCGCAGATCGTGCTCGACCCTGACCTCGCCGTGCGGCACAGCCGCGGCGAGCAGCCGCGCCAGGCGGGTGTTCAGCGAGCCACGACGCGCCGATCCGGACACGATGAGCAGCGTCACCGGGCACTGCCCGGCAGCGTCGGGATCAGCACCGCGGCCACGACGACGTGCATCGCGACCAGAGTGGCCGTCGCGGCGGCGCTGGCACCGCTGGTGAGCGGCCCGGCCAGGGACAGCAGCGCGATCACACCGGCGCTGCCCGTCCAGATCCGCCGAGCGCGGGGCGTATGCCGCTCCAGCAGGTGCAGCCGCGCCCAGCCCAGCAGCGCG
>JAKDLE010000919.1 GCA_030453005.1 Pseudonocardia sp.
TTGCCCGTCATCCCCACCCCCGCACCGAGATCAGGACCCGTCGGGGCGAGCAACCGGCCGCCGCTGATCACCGCGGCCAACCGCCACGGCTCACACGAACCGCCCAGCCGCCGGGCCACCGCCCGGGCCAGCGCCCCGACCAGCTCGACCACCGCCCCGACCGGATCGGTCGTCGGTGCCGGCGCCGTGAACTCGGTGCCCAACTCCGCGGCGGCCGCGGCGAGCACCGCGAGCACCCGGGCCGCGACCGCGGTGATCCGGCGCAGCCAGCCCCGCACCGTCGACGCGGGCCGCCCGACCAGCTCCGCGACCCGGCGATGCCCATCCCCCGAGGCCTTGGCCAGCAACGCCACCCCGATCACCGCCACCGCGTCCGCCCGGCGCAGCAGCACATTCGCCGGTAACAGCACATGGGTGCGCCGACAGCCCGTGCACCTCGCGCGCCGCGGCGTCAACCGACCGGCACCACGCACCCCGCGCTCCCGCGCCGACCCCCACGGCCCCAGCCGCTGCCCGCAGCCCGGCGCCGGGCACCGCAGCCCGCCGCCGCGCAGCGCGGTCTCGACCACCGCGCGGTCCACGCCTACCGTCATCACCGGGTGCACTCCGATGCACCAAGACGGCCCTTCCGTGTCGGCCAAGACACGCGGAAGGGCCGTCGCCTGCCTACAGGACGTCCTCACCCTGGCGTCGCACACGACCGTCGGCAAGGGACGAGCCACACCGCTCCCAGGCCGACACCATGATCATCCCGCCGTGTCGCGGTCATCCTCACGCAAGCTGGCGGTCAACAGGGGGAGCCGGCGGGTGAGATCCCCGCCGGCCACCCATCAACGGCACCTCGACGCCCGGTCCCGCGGCGGCGAGCAGCTCCTCGACGGCCGCGGCGGGGAGCTCACGCAGGGTGGCCCCGCGTTCCCAGATCGGCATCGGGTCCACCGGGTCCATGTGGATGGAGTCGACGGCCGCGTAGGGCATGTCGGCGACGAGGTCCATCACCGCGGGCGCGACGGCGCGCATCGGCGCGAGCAGGGCCGCGCCCTCATCGGCCGGGCCGAGGTGGGCGAACCGCAGGTGCACCACGAACTGACCGCGCAGTGGTTCGGGCAGCTCGGGCAGCGGCGGCAGGCGCAGGAGCGCGACGGAGGTGCCTGCCTCCTCGGGCAGCGTCTCGACCCAGGCGCGGAAGGCGTGCAGCACCTCCGCGGCGGCCGCCCCGGGGAAGAAGATCCCACCCCCGTACAGCGCGGCGACGGGCATCAGCTCGAACTCCAGCTCGGTCACGATCCCGAAGTTGCCCTTGCCGCCACGCAACGCCCAGAACAGCTCCGGATCGGTGGCGGCGTCGACCTCGCGGATCCGACCATCGGCGGTGACGAGCTGCGCGCGCCGCACGTGGTCGGCGGCGAAGCCGTAGCGCCGGGCCATCGGGCCGAGCCCACCGCCGAGCGTGTAGCCGATGACGCCGACCTGGCTGGACGACCCGTTGAGCGGCGCGAGGCCGTAGGGCGTGGCCGCCTCGATCACCTGGGCCCAGCGCACGCCTGCACCGACCCGGACCGTGCGGGCCACCGGGTCGATCGACACCGCGGACATCCGGCGGGTCGTGACGAGCACGGAGCCCGCCAGGTCGGCCTGCAGGCCGTGCCCGGTGGACTGCACCGTGACGGCGCGTCCGCGGGAGACCGCCCAGCGCACGGTCTCGGCCACGTCGGCGGCGCACGTGGCGCCGACGACGACGGCGGGCCGCGCGGTGTGGGTGGTGTTGAAGGCCGCCCCCACGGCGGCG
>JAKDLE010000920.1 GCA_030453005.1 Pseudonocardia sp.
GTTGTCGCCACCTTCCGCCCGCAGCTCGCCCCGCCCCGCGGCGCCGCGGTCGGCGGCGCCGACGGCCCCGACCAGCCGCACCCGGGCCCCGACCCGGGCCGCGGCGACGGCCGCGTTCGCCCCCTTGCCGCCGCCGGACCGCGTCACGCCGGGCCCGACGACCGTCTCGCCGGGCCCGGGCAGCCGCGGCGCGGCGACCACCAGATCGACGTTGACGGCACCGACCACGACCACGTCCATGCTCCGTAGGGTGCCACCGTGCCCATCCCCCTGATCATCGACACCGACCCGGGCGTGGACGACGCCGTCGCCCTGATGCTGGCCGCCGCGTCGCCGGAGGTGGATCTGCGGGCGGTCACCACGGTGTTCGGCAACGTGGCGCTGCCCGCCACCACGCGCAACGCAGGCCGCGTGCTCGCACTCGCCGGACGCACCGACGTGCCCCTCGCCGCCGGAGCGGCCCGGCCGCTGGTGCACGCGCAGGCCGAGCGCGCGCAGGAGTGGCACGGCGGCGACGGGCTCGGCGGGCGCGCCGGGCACCTGCCCGCCGCAGGCGCCGAGCCCGACCCGCGGGGCGCGGTGGAGCTGATGGCCGCGGTGCTGCGCGACGCCGTCGAGCCGGTGACGGTCGCCCCCATCGGGCCGCTGACCAACATCGCGCTGCTGCTGGCCGTGCACCCCGAGCTCACCGACCGGATCGGTCGCGTCGTGTGGATGGGCGGCTCGCTCGGCGCGGGCAACACCACAGGCGTGGCGGAGTTCAACGCGCACTGCGATCCCGAGGCCGCGCACCGCGTGCTGACCCAGGCCGACGTGCCCGTCACGATGGTGCCGCTCGACCTCACTCTGCGCTGTCCCGCGGGCCCCGGGTGGCTCGCCGCCCTGGACGCGGGCGGCCCGCGGGGGCACGAGCTGGCCCAGGTGATCGCGCACTACCGGGCCGCGTACCGCGCCCGCTACGGCGTCGACGCGGTGGCGCTGCACGACGCCGTGGCCGTGCTGGAGGCGATCGTGCCGGGCACGCTACGCAGCACGCCGCTACCGCTGCGGGTGGCGTGCGACCTCGGCCCGGCCCGGGGCGCCACCGTCCCCGACCGCCGCCCCGGCGCAGGCGGCCCACCGGTGCAGGTGGCGCTCGACGCCGACGTCGACGCGGTACTCGCCGAGGTGCTGCAGCGGCTGCACAGGCTGGGCTGAGGGGCACCACGGCGTGGCGTCTCAGGCCAGGCCGTTCTCGATCGCGTAGCGGACGAGCGCGGCGCGGTTGCCCACCTTCAGCTTGCGCAGCAGGTTGTGCACGTGGTTCTCCACGGTGCGCGGGGAGAGCACCAGCCTGCCCGCGATCTGGCGGGCGGTGAGCCCGTCGACGACGAGCGCCAGCACGTCGGACTCGCGGTCGGTGAGGCGCACGCCGCGCTCGCAGGATCCGCTGGCCTCCAGCACCACCGCGGCCAGCCCCGGGCTGTAGGCGGGCTCCCCGCGCGCGAGCCGCAGCACGGCGTCCGCGACGGGGCCCTCGGAGCGGGCGACGACGTAGCCGGTGGCGCCGGCCCGCACCGCCGCGAGCACGTCCGCGTGCTCGGCGGAGCGGGAGACCGCGAGCACCGCGACCCCGGGCCGCTCGTCGACGACGAGGGCGATCGCGACGAGCGCGTCGGGCCCCGACAGGTCGACGACCACGACCCGCGGATCCCCGGCCACCGCGGCGGCGACCGCCTCCGGCGCCGACCCGGCCTCGGCGAGCACCGTGACCCCGGCGGCGACCAGTGCGGGGCCCCGGTGCGGCGGG
>JAKDLE010000083.1 GCA_030453005.1 Pseudonocardia sp.
CCGGGGCTCCCGAGGACGAACCCCCGGCCCCGGAGGCGCCGGGCGCGGCGGTCGCCGCACCGCCCGACGACCCGCCCGTCGAGGTACGGCGCCTGGAGCAGCACTTCGTCTACAACTCGCTCAACACGATCGCCGCGCTGATCCGCACCGACCCGTCCCGGGCGCGGGAGCTGCTGTTCGGGTTCGCCGACCTCTCCCGCACCGCCGACGGCCCGCCGGAGAGCACGCTGGGCCGCGAGCTCGACGCGGTGCGGGCCTACCTGCGGATCGAGCAGGCCCGCTTCGGTGCGCGCCTGCAGGTGGACATCGACGTCGAGCCGGGCGTCGAGGTCGTCCCGATCGCGTCCATGACGGTGCTGTCCGTCGTCCGGCAGGCCGTCCAGAAGGGGATCGAGCCGGTGCGTGAGGGGGGTCTGCTCCGCGTGAGCGCGCGGATGGCCGACGACGGCTGCGAGGTGACCGTCACGGCGGCGGGGGAGTCGGCACGCCTACTGGTCGGCCGATAGCACCGCGCCGGGCCAACTTTTGGTGTCTACACCTCGTCATCTTGGTGCGGACAGCGAGTTATGTGCGGTGTACGATTGAGCGCTATGGCACGCATCACTGTGGACGTCAACGAAGAGTGGTTGGAGGCTGCCCGGGAGGCGCTGGGCACCACCACCAAGGTGGCCACCATCAATGCGGCGCTCAAGGAGGTGCACCGCCGGAGGCGCGCGGAGGAGATGCTCGCCCTGTGGGACACCATTGAGCTGGACTTCTCCGGCTCGGAGAAAGCCTGGCGGTACGGAGGCGGGCGGGATCTGTCTCCCGAGGCCCTGGTCGAGGCGGCGCGAGAAGGCCTGGTCGAGGCGGGGTAGTGGCGGCGGTCGTCTACCTCGCCGACACCAGCACCTACGTGCTGCGTGAGCGATTCGCGCTGGTACGTACCCGAACCGATCCGCTGTTGCTCGCCGGCACGCTTGCCGCATGCCAGATGACCGCACTCGAGATGTTGAACAACGCACCCGGTCCACGGCAGTACGAGGAGCTGTGGGCGGTGCTGCACAGCCAGCGTTGGCTCGATGTCGACGCGCGCGCGGTGAACCGCGCCATGGACGTCCACCGGACGCTCGCCGGGCGGAGTCAGCACCGGTACTTCGCGCTACCCGACCTGATCATCGCCGCGACGGCCGAGCTGAACGGCGCCACGGTGCTGCACTACGACCAGGACTACGACCGCATCGCCGAGGTGACCGGCCAGCCGGTCGAGTGGGTCGTGCCCCGCGGGTCGCTGTAGCCCGGTCACGGCCGGTCGGCGAGAGCTTCTGGCGCCGGTAGTCGACGCCCGTGCACTGCTGGGTACCGTTCCCGCATGCTGGGCCTCCCCGACGACACGCGCGCATGCCTCTTCGACCTCGACGGCGTGCTGACCGACACGGCGGGCGTCCACGCGGCCGCCTGGAAGCAGATGTTCGACGACCTGCTGCGTGCCCGTGCCGAGCGGGACGGCACCGAGTTCGTCCCCTTCGACGTCGCGACGGACTACGGTCCCTACGTCGACGGCAGGCCGCGGCTCGACGGCACCCGCGGCTTCCTCGCCTCCCGCGGGATCGAGCTACCCGAGGGTGGCGCCGACGACCCCCCGGACGCGGAGACGGTCACCGCGTTGTCGACGCGGAAGAACGACCTGGTGCAGGAGAAGATCCGCACCGTCGGCGTGGAGGTCTACCCCGGGTCGGTGCGCTACCTCCGGGCGGTGCGCGAGGCCGGGCTGGCCACGGCCGTCGTCTCGTCGAGCGCGAACGCCGGGCAGGTGCTCGAGGTCGCCGACCTCGCCCGGTACATCGACCACCGGGTCGACGGGGTCACGGCCAGGGAGCGCGGCCTGCCCGGCAAGCCCGCGCCCGACACCTTCCTCGCCGCCGCCGCCGACCTGGGCGTCGACAAGGCCCGTGCGGTGGTGTTCGAGGACGCCCTCGCGGGCGTCGCCTCGGGCAAGGCCGGGGGCTTCGGCTACGTGGTCGGCGTCGACCGCCTCGACCACGCCGACAAGCTGCGCGAGCAGGGCGCCGACATCGTCGTGCAGGACCTGGGGGAGCTGCTGTGAGCCCCGATCCGGGGCGTGCGTTCACGGTCGAGCCGTGGGTGGTCCGCGAGCCCCACCTGGACCTGGCGCTGCTGGGTCAGGTCGAGTCGGTGTTCGCGCTGTCCAACGGCCACATCGGGCTGCGGGGCAACCTCGACGAGGGCGAGCCGCACGCCACGCCCGGCACCTACCTCAACTCGTTCTACGAGAGGCGCCCGCTGCCCTACGCCGAGGGCGGCTACGGCTATCCGGAGTCCGGTCAGACGATCATCAACGTCACCAACGGCAAGCTGATCCGGCTGCTGGTGGAGGACGAGCCGTTCGACCTGCGCTACGGCAGCGTGCACCGCCACGAGCGGGTGCTCGATTTGGCGGCGGGCACGCTCACCCGCGAGGTCGAGTGGGAGTCCCCGGCCGGGCGGGTGGTGCGGTTGCGCACCGAGCGCCTGGTGTCGCTCACGCAGCGCGCGGTCGCCGCGATCCGCTACGAGGTCGAGGTGCTCACCGGGACACACGACACGGAGCCCGCGCTGCTGGTCGTGCAGTCCGAGCTGGTGGCCAACGAGCAGCAGCCCGCCCGCGACGACGACGACCCGCGCGTCGAGGCGGCCATGACCGACCCGCTGGTGGCCGAGCAGTGCCGCGCCGACGCCACCGGGGCCACGCTGGTCCACCGCACCCGCGCCTCGGGCCTGCGGGTGGCCGCGGCGATGGACCACGAGGTGACCGGCCCCGCGGGCCTGCAGATCAGCTCGGAGGCCACCGAGGACATCGGCCGCACCACCGTCATCTCCCGGCTGCAGTCCGGCCAGAAGCTCACCGTCGTGAAGTACCTGTCCTACGGTTGGTCGTCGCGGCGGTCGCTCTCGGCGGTCCACGACCAGGTCCGCGCGGCGCTGGCCGCCGCCCGGTACACCGGGTGGGCGGGGCTCGTCGAGGAGCAGCGGGCCTATCTCGACGACTTCTGGGTCACCGCCGACATCGAGATCGACGGGGACGCGGAGCTGCAGCAGGCGGTCCGGGTCGCGATCTTCCACGTGCTGCAGGCGGGGGCCCGCGCGGAGCGCCGCGCGATCGGCGCGAAGGGCCTCACCGGCCCGGGCTACGACGGACACACCTTCTGGGACACCGAGACGTTCTGCCTGCAGCTGCTGTCCCACGTCGCCCCGTATGCGGCGGCCGACGCGCTGCGCTGGCGCCAGTCGATCCTGCCGCAGGCGAAGGAGCGGGCCGCGCAGCTCGGGCTCGAGGGCGCGGCGTTCCCGTGGCGCACCATCCGGGGCCACGAGTGTTCGGGCTACTGGCCCGCGGGCACGGCGGCGTTCCACATCAACGCCGACATCGCCGACGCCGTGCGTCGCCACGTGGCCGCCACCGGCGACGTCGAGTTCGAGCGCGAGGTCGGTCTGGAGCTGCTCGTGGAGACCGCGCGGCTGTGGCGCTCGCTGGGCCACCACGACCACGCCGGGCAGTTCCGCATCGACGGGGTGACCGGGCCCGACGAGTACACCGCGATCGTCGACAACAACGTCTACACCAACCTGATGGCGCAGCTGAACCTGCGCGTCGCCGCCGACACCGCGGCCCGGCACTCGCGCGCGGCGGGTCGGCTCGGCGTCGACGCGGAGGAGATGGCGAGCTGGCGCGACGCGGCCTCGTCGATGCGGATCCCCTACGACGAGGGGCTCGGCGTGCACCCGCAGTCGGAGGGCTTCACCGACCACGAGGTGTGGGACTTCGCGGGAACCAAGCCCGACATGTACCCACTGCTGCTCCACGTGCCCTACTTCGACCTGTACCGCAAGCAGGTATCCAAGCAGGCCGACCTGGTGTTGGCCATGCAGCTGCGCCCCGACGCCTTCACCGAGGAGCAGATGGCCCGCAACTTCGCCTACTACGAAGCGATCACCGTGCGCGACTCGTCGCTCTCGGCCTCCACACAGGCCGTGATGGCGGCCCGCACCGGGCACCTCGACCTCGCGTTCGACTACCTCGCGGAGTCGGCGTTCGTCGACCTCGACGACCTGGCGGGCAACTCCGAGCACGGTGTCCACATCGCGTCGATGGCGGGCACCTGGATCGCGGTCGTGTGCGGGTTCGGCGGGATGCGGTGCGACTCCGGGGGACTGCGGTTCGCCCCCCGGCTGCCCCCGGCGCTGTCGCGGATCTCGTTCGGCCTCGCCTGGCAGGGGCGCAGGCTGCGCGTGGAGATCCGCCCCGACGAGGTGGAGTACCGGCTGGTCAGCGGGCTGCCGATGCGGTTGGCGCACCACGGGGAACCCACGGCCCTCGCCGGGGACCCGGTGGTCGCGCCGATCCCGGAGGTCGGGCGGGCGGACGCGGTCGAGCAGCCGTTCGGGCGCGCGCCGAAGGCCCGCCACCCGGGGGCCTGAGCGGGTTTCCGACACGGGGGCGAGGGGTACGCACGGTGTTGCCCTGCTCCCCGACGAGAGGACCCACCGTGGACACCGACCGCGCCCGCGAACTGCTCACCATCGAGCTCGCCGACCTCGACGAGCGCGCCCGCTTCGCCGAGCGCACCCGGGCCGAGACGACCGGGGACGAGAACGCGGAGGGCGCGCTGGGCCAGCACCCCGGCGACTACGGCAGCGAGGTGGCCAACTCGATGGACACCGAACTGCTCGTCGACACCGTCGCCGACCAGCGCCGCGCCGTGCAGGACGCCCTGACCCGCCTCGAGGAGGGCCGGTACGGCCGGTGCGCGGTGTGCGGGAAGGAGATCGACGACGAGCGGCTGGAGGCCCGCCCCGAGGTGCCCACGTGCCGTGAGCACGCCGACACCCCGGTCGTGGCCTGAGGCAGCCTCGCCACCGCCACCCGTGGCGCTACAGCACGAACCGAGCCCTCAGCAGGTCGGCTTCCTGCTGTACCGGCACGGGTGGCCGCAGTCGGTCGGGCGTATCCCGCGCGTCAGCGGGTAGCCACCGGTTGAACCGCATCCGAGCGAGAGGCACGACATGGCAGGCAGGCTGGACGGCAAGCGCATCGCGATCCTCGCGACCGACGGCGTGGAGCAGGTGGAGCTCACCGGCCCCCGCGACGCGGTCACCGCGGAGGGCGCGCGCACCGAGCTCGTCTCGATCTCCGACGGGAGGATCCAGGCGATGAACGGCGACATCGAGCCCGCCGACACGTTCGCCGTGGACCGGACGGCCGCACAGGCGTCGGCGTCGGACTACGACGCCCTGCTGATGCCGGGCGGCACCGTCAACGGCGACAAGCTGCGCGTGGACACCGACGTACGGGTGTTCGTGCAGGAGGTCTTCCGGGCGGGCACACCGGTCGGGGTCATCTGCCACGGCCCGTGGACCTTGATCGACGCCGGCCTCGCGAAGGGCCGGACCCTGACCTCGTACCCGAGCCTGTGGACCGACCTGCGCAACGCGGGCGCCACCGTCGTCGACGAGGAGGTCGTCACCGACGATGGCCTGGTCTCCAGCCGCGGCCCGGCCGACCTGTCGGCGTTCTGCGCGAAGGTCGTGGAGGAGTTCGCGGAGGGCGCGCACCAGGTCCACGACGAGGGCGCGACCGTCTGAGCCGTGTCCGTGGTCGCCTGCGCCCGGGTAGCCTCGACGGATGGTGGACCCGGGCGGCAACCTGCGTGAGGAGGGCCCGCTGCGGCGGGCCGACCGCAACATGGCCGAGCTGCTCCAGGAGCTGCGGGTCGCGCAGACGGGCGTGCAGATCCTGTTCGCGTTCCTGCTGGCGTTGTCGTTCACCGAGCGGTTCGCGCGCATCGACGAGGTCCAGCGCTGGACCTACGTCGTCACGCTGCTGCTGTCGGTGCTGACCGCGGGGCTGCTCGTCGCGCCCGCCGCGGCGCACCGGATGACGTTCCGGCGCGGGGTGAAGCGGGAGACGGTGGAGCTGGGGCACCGGCTGTTCGTCGCCGGGCTGGTCTCGCTCGCCCTGACCCTGTCCGGGGCGGTGCTGCTGGTCCTCGACGTCGCCGTGGGCCGCGGGTTCGCCGTGGCGGCCACCGCAGCGGTGCTGACCGTGCTGCCGGCGTTGTGGTTCCTGCTCCCGCTCCCGCTGCTGCGGCAGAGCCCGTCCGGCGTCAGTCCCGCTCGCTCATCCGCTCCCGTAGCCCATTGAGGGTCTGGGTGAGCAGCCGCGACACGTGCATCTGCGAGACGCCGACGCGGTCGGCGATCTGGGTCTGGGTCATGTTCCCGAAGAACCGGAGCACGAGGATCGTGCGCTCGCGGTCGGGGAGCTCGTCGAGCAGCGGGGCGAGCGTCTCGCGGTACTCCACCTTCTCCAGCTCGCCGTCGGCCGCCCCGAGCCGGTCGGTCAGCGGCGAGTCGGTGCCGCCTGTCAGTTCGTCCAGCGAGCTGCTGCGGTAGGCCTGCTGCGCGTCGAGGCCCTCGAGGACGTCCTCCACGGACATGCCGAGGCGGCGCGCGATCTCGGTGGGCCGCGGGGCGCGTCCGAGCTCCTGCGACAGCGGGCTGACGGCGCCGGTGATGGCGCTCTGCAGGTCCTTGAGTCGCCGCGGCACCCGCATCGACCACGTGCGGTCCCGGAAGTGCCTGCGGATCTCCCCGGTGATCGTGGGCACGGCGTAGGAGAGGAAGTCGCTGCCCCGGGTGGGGTCGAAACGGTCGACCGCACCGAGCAGGCCGAGGGTGCCCGCCTGCTCCAGGTCGTCCACCGGTTCGCCCCGGCCGCCGAAGCGCCGGGCGATGTGGCGGACGACCGGCAGGTAACCGGTGACCAGCTTGGCCCGCAGCGCCGCGTGGTCGGGGTGGTCGGAGGGGAGCTGCGCGAACTGCTCGAACAGCGGCTCGAGGTGCGCGTACTCCGCGTCGCGCGCCGAGTCAGCCACGACGACCCGGGCGCCCGGGCTTCGAGGTCCTGTCAACGACCATGAGCTGACGTACCCGCGCGCCGGGGCCGGAAAACCCGCGCGCTGGTACGTTCGTAAGTCGCTCTTCCAGACCCGTCCGGCCTCCGCGAAGGTGAACTGCCCGTGTCGAACCACCCTCCGCTGGACGGGATCTCCGCTGAGCGGGCCTACGTCGCCATGCTCTACGAGCGCCTCGACGCCCGCCGGGCCGAGACCGCGCGCAGGCTGCACGACGTCCTGCACTCCGAGACGGTCGGCACGCCGCAGGCGCTCACCGAGCGCGACGCCGCCGCCGCGATGTACACCGACCGGCTCGCCGCGCTGCGCGCCGCCGAGCACGGGCTGGCGTTCGGGCGCCTCGACGTGGCCGAGGGGGAGGACGGCGGGCCGGAGCGCCGCTACATCGGCAGGCTCGGTCTGCTCGACGAGGACAACGACTACGAACCGCTGCTGATGGACTGGCGCGCCCCGGCGGCGCGCCCGTTCTACACCGCCACGGCCGCGTCACCGGAGGGGATCCGGCGCCGCAGACACCTCCGTACCCGACGGCGCGAGGTGCTCGCCGTCGACGACGAGGTGCTCGACCTCGACTCCGTCGACGCCGCGGGCCAGTCCTCCGGGCTGACCAGCGAGGCGGCCCTGCTGGCCGCGGTCGGGGCGCGTCGGACCGGCCGGATGGGCGACATCGTCGCCACCATCCAGTCCGAGCAGGACGCGATCATCCGGTCGAAGCCCTCCGGGGTGCTCGTCGTGCAGGGCGGGCCGGGCACCGGGAAGACGGCGGTGGCGCTGCACCGCGCCGCCTACCTGCTCTACACCCACCGCGACCGGCTGGCCCGGCGCGGCGTGCTCGTCGTCGGCCCGAACCCGACGTTCCTGCGCTACATCGGGCAGGTCCTGCCGTCGCTGGGGGAGACCAGCGTCGTGCTGGGCACGGTGGGACAGCTGTTCCCGAACCTCGACGCCCGGCGGGTGGAGCCCGCCGCCACCGCCGAGGTGAAGGGCCGCGCGGAGATGGCGGCGGTCGTCGCGGCCGCGGTGCGTGACCGTCAGCAGGTACCGCGACGCCCGGTCGAGCTCGTGGTGGAGCAGCAGCGGGTGCGACTGGACCGCGACGTCGCGAACGCCGCCCGCACCCGCGCCCGACGCTCGCGCAAGCCGCACAACGAGGCCAAGCGGCTCTTCCACTCCGAGGCCGTGCGGCTGCTGGCCGACCAGGTGGCGCGCGGTCTGGGCGGGCCGGGGATGAACACCGCGCGGTTCCTCGACTCCGGCGACCTCGCCGACATCCGCGAGGAGCTCACCGAGAGTCGCGAGCTCTCCCGCGAGCTCGACGCGCTGTGGCCCACGCTGTCGGCCGAGCGGCTGCGCACCGACCGGGTCGCCGCGCCCCGCACGCGGACCGTCGTGGCGCGGCGCCGCCCGGCGGCCGCCCGGG
>JAKDLE010000921.1 GCA_030453005.1 Pseudonocardia sp.
CGCGCCGGGCTTCACGGCCGAGCGCCCCAGCCCGCTGCTCGCCGAGCTGCCCGACGCCGTCGCCGCGGCGGCCGCCGGGGGCGGTGCGGACGGCTCCGGCAGGCTGCGGGAGCGGCTCGCGGGGCTCGACGCGCCGGACCGCCGCGCGGCCCTGTTGACCATGGTCCGGGAGGAGACCGCCGCGACGCTCGGTCACGCCGACGCCGCGGCCGTCCCCGAGCGGGCGTTCACCGAGCTGGGCTTCGACTCGCTGATGTCGGTGGAGCTGCGCAACCGGCTGGTGCTCGGGCTCGACGTCCGGCTGCCGCCGACGCTGCTGTTCGACCACCCGACCCCGGCCGCGCTGGCCGACCGGCTCGCCGCCGAGCTGGACCCGGCCGCCGACGGCGGCGGGCGCGCCGTCGACGGGATCGACGGGCTGGCGGCCGCGCTGGCCGAGGTGCCCGACACCGCGCCGGAGCACGCCACTATCCGCGTCCGCCTGCGGCGCCTGCTCGACCAGTACGAGGCGCGGCTGGACCCGGCCCGCGCCGCCGACACCGACCAGTTCGGCTCGGTGACCGACGACGAGATGTTCTCGCTGATCGACAAGGAGCTCGGGGCCGGCTGACCTGGAGACGGGTGACGGGGCCGGAGTACGTGTCAAGGGGAACGAAGACGATGGCGAACGACGACGCGAAGCCGCGGCACCACCTGAACCGCGTCATGACCGACCTCCGCCAGACCCGGCGGGCCATGCGCGATGCGGAGGCCCCCGGAGGAGCCCCTGACGGCCTCGACGACGCCGGGGTGCGGGCGCTGCTCGCCGGGATCCCGTACCCGCCTGCGCGACGCAGGGCTGCTCGAGCGGCTGCTGACGCTCGCCGACGCCGACCCCGACGGGCCGGTGGCAGCGGACGGGCCGGAGGCCGCATCGCCGACATGGACGCCGGCGATCGGGTGCGCCTGACGATGGGCGGCCGGTCAGGCGATGAGCAAGGCTCGTTTTAGCCGCGGGCGCGACGGTGGTCAGGCCGCAGGACCCTGACCGAGGGAGTGGAATGGCCACCGCCGCGCAGCACCGGTTCCCGACCGCATCGCTCCAGCTCTTCGCCTGGCTGACGGAGCAGCTGAGGTCGCCGGCACCGCACCACGACGAGGAGTCCGACACCTGGCACGTCTTCCGCCACGCCGACGTCGCCGCCATCTACGCCGACACCGCGACGTTCTCGTCCGACCCCAAGGAGCTGCTCCCGCAGAGCCCGATCCTGGAGCGGTTCGCCGGCGGGAACATCGTCCGGATGGACGCCCCACGGCAGCCGATGCTGCGGCGGCTGGTCAGCAAGGCGTTCACGCGGAACCGGGTGGCATCGCTGGAGCCCCGCATCGCCGCGATGACGGCCGAGCTGCTCGACGAGCTCCCCGGCAGCGCGGACGCCGACGGCGTCGCGGACCTCGTCGCGGGCCTGACCTACCCGCTGCCGAGCATCGTGATCGCCGAGCTGCTCGGCGTGCCGGCCACCGACCGCCAGCAGTTCCGCGACTGGGCCGACGTGATGCTCTCCAGCCAGATCGACCAGAGCGAGGCCGTCCTGTCGAGCGACGCCGTGGACGCGGTGGCGCCGGCGATGGCGGCCATGCACGACTACTTCCGCGACCAGGTCGCGCTGCGCCACCGCTCGCCCGGCGGCGACCTGATCAGCGCGCTGCTGGCCGCCGAGGTCGACGGCGACCGGCTCTCCGACGACGCCATCGCCACGTTCGCGGTGTGACTGCTGCTCGCCGGGCCCGTCACCACGCCGGTGCTGC
>JAKDLE010000084.1 GCA_030453005.1 Pseudonocardia sp.
GATTCCGATCCTTCTGCTGCTCATTCCGGCGATCCTGACGACGCTTTCGGTCGCGCGCGAGAAGGAGCTCGGCTCGATCATCAATTTCTACGTCACCCCGGTCACCCGGCTGGAGTTCCTGCGCAACTACGATGCCCGCTTCGTCGTCGTCACCCCAGGCCCGATCGACGAGGCACTGGCCTACAGACGGCGCGTCGGGAACCAGATGACCTGGTACTCCACCGCGAACAGCTCATTCGGCAGCGACGTCGGCGCGCCGTCCGGCGGGGGGTTCGCGGTCAACGTCCTCCTCCGCGACGGCGACACCGTGTATCGCACCTGGCACACCGACGGCCGCGGCACCGAGCAGCTCAGCCACAGCTTCGCGCTGATCGACCTGCTGCCGTACGGCTGGCGGGAGCTCTGGCAGGACTCGCCCGAGGGCTGGCCGCAGGAACCCGCCTACAGCCGGTGGACCGACTCGCCGGACATCGCCGCGCTCTACGGGCCGAGCACCTGACGGCGCGGGACACGTATGGCGGCCGCGGCTCACTCCGGTCGCACCGGGCGCCGGGCAGGCTCGCAGCACTCCACGGCGCACAGTGCGCCGTCGACGCCGCAGCCACCGCCCGGCACCCCGCTCAGCGCGCGCGGGGCGAACGCGTGCCGGTGCTCGGCCATCAGCTCGACCACCATGTCGGCGAAGCGGGGGTCCGGGCCCGCCGTGGCGGCGCGGGCGAAACCCATGCCCAGCTCCTCGGCGCGCCCACGGGCCTCGGCGTCGAGGTCCCAGACGACCTCGACGTGGTCGGACACGAACCCCACCGGTGCCACCATGACCGCGGCGACGCCCTCGACGTGCAGCGCGTCGAGGTGGTCGACGATGTCGGGACCGAGCCACGGCACGCCGGGCGGGCCGGACCGCGACTGCCAGACCACGTCGTAGGAGGCCCGGCCGAGGTCCGCGGCGACGAGCCGGGCGGCCTCGGCGACCTGGCGCGAGTAGCGGTGACCGCCCTCCGCGGGCGGTCCGGCGGCGGCGTCGGCGGAGTGGGGCACCGAGTGCGCCGTGAACACCAGGCGGGCGTCGGCGCGCAGGCCCGCGGCCCGCACGGCGTCGGCGTTCGCCGCCACGAACAGGGGGTGGTCGAAGAAGTGCCGCAGCCTGGTCAGCTCCGGGGCCCCCGCCCCGACCGCCCTGCGGGCCCGGGCGATGTCCTCGTGGTACTGCCGACACGCCGAGTAGCCGCCGTAGGCGCTGGTGGCGAACACCAGCGCGCGCGCCACACCGTCGCGCGTCATCTCCGCGACGGTGTCCTCCACCAACGGGTGCCAGTTGCGGTTGCCGAAGTAGACGGGCAGGTCGGTACGCGCGCCGATCGCCGCGATCAGCTCCCGGTTGCGGGCGTTGATCGGGGAGACGCCCCCGAAGTGCCGGTAGTGCTCCTCGACGGCGTCGAGCCGCTCCGGCGGGATCCCCCGCCCGCGCGTGACGTTCTCCAGGAACGGACGGACCTCGTCGGGGCCCTCGGGGCCACCGAAGGACAGGACCAGCAGTGCGTCGTACTCGTTCACGGGACCATTGGACACCGACGACGCCCACGCCGCGCGCAGGGCGGTTATACTTCGCGGTATGACTTCGCGCGTCGGTCCGAAGGGCCAGGTGGTGATCCCGCAGCAGCTGCGGGTCGAACTCGGGATTCACCCGGGTGACGAGGTGGAGATGTGGCTCGACGGTGATCATGTGGCGCTCCGGCCCGTCGCCGAGGCGAGGCCGCTGAGGGGACGCTACCGAGGGGAGGACCTGGTCGGCGATCTGATGGCCGAGCGTCGGTCCGAGGTCGAGCGCGACGCCGCCCGCGAGGCGGCGTGGTGATGCAGTCGCCGGTGGTGCTCGACTCGTGGGCCGTGCTCACCGTGCTGTACGACGGGCCCGGTACCGACGAGGTCGAGGAGGTCCTCGCCGCGCGGCCGGTCATGAGCTGGATCAACCTCGGTGAGGTGCTGTACGTACTGACGCGACGTCATGGGGTCGATCGGGCGGAGGAGGACGTTCGGGACATCCGCCGGTCGGTGCGCGCCGATCTCCCCGACGAGAAGCTCGTCCGCGGTGCCGCCGCGATCAAGGCCCGGTACCGGATGTCCTACGCCGACGCCTTCGCCGCCGCCACGGCGCTGGCGCACGACGCCGAACTGTGGACCGGTGACCCGGAGCTGCTCGTGCCGGACGCCCCCTGGCGGACCCGCGACCTCAGGACCTGATCAGACGCCGATCGCGTGGAACCCGCCGTCGGCCATCACCATCGAGCCGGTGGTGGCGGGCAGCCAGTCCGACAGCACCGCGCAGACGGTCTTGGCCACCGGCACCGGGTCGGTGACGTCCCAGCCCAGCGGCGCGCGGCCGTCCCAGGCGTCCTCGAACGCCGCGAAGCCGGGGATCGACTTGGCGGCCATCGTCTTGACCGGACCGGCCGCGACGAGGTTGACGCGGATGCCCTTCGGCCCGAGGTCGCGCGCCAGGTAGCGGCTCACCGACTCCAACGTCGACTTCGCCACGCCCATCCAGTCGTAGGCGGGCCAGGCCTGACGGTTGTCGAAGTCCATGCCGACGATCGACCCGCCCGGCCCCATCAACGGCAGCAGCGCCACGGCCAGCGACTTGAACGAGTACGCGCCCACCTGGATCGTGGCGGCGACGTCCTCCCACGGTGCGCCCAGGAAGGCCCCCTCCCCCAGGCACGACGGCGGCGCGAAGCCGATGGAGTGCAGCACGCCGTCGAGGTGGGGGTCGTCGCCGAGATGCGGCGAGATCCGCTCGACCAGTGAGTCGAGCTGGCTCTGGTCGGACACGTCGAGCTCGACGACGGGCGCGGGCTGCGGCAGCCGCTGTGCGATGCGCTCCACCAGCCGCATCCGGCCGAACCCGGTGAGCACGACCTGCGCGCCCTGCTCCTGCGCCACCTTCGCCGCGTGGAACGCCAGCGAGGCGTCGGTGATCACGCCGGTGACGAGCAGGCGCTTGCCCTCCAGAAGTCCCATGCCGCTCACGTTAGCGGGGGGTTGGACCGGACGACGGAGGAGGCTAGTGCCCCATTCCCAGGCCGCCGTCGACCGGGATCACCGCGCCGGTCACGTACGCGGCACCCGCGGAGCCCAGCCAGGTGACGGCCGAGGCGACCTCCTCGACGGATCCGTAGCGGCCCAGCGGCACCTGGCCGAGGATCTCGGCACGGCGGGAGTCGGGCAGGGCGCGGGTCATGTCGGTGTCGACGAACCCGGGCGCCACGACGTTCGCGGTGATCCCGCGTGAGCCCAGCTCGCGGGCCACCGAGCGGGCGAGGCCGACCAGCCCCGCCTTCGACGCCGCGTAGTTCACCTGGCCCGCCGAGCCGGTCAGCCCGACGACGCTGGAGACGAACACCATCCGCCCGCTCCGCGCGCGCAGCATCCCGCGGCTGGCCCGCTTGGCCACGCGGTAGGCGGCCGTGAGGTTGGCGTCGACGACCCGGGTGAACGACTCCTCGCTCATCCGCATGAGCAGCCCGTCCTCGGCGATCCCGGCGTTGGACACCAGCACCTGCACCGGGCCGTGCTTCTCCTCGACCGCGGTGAACGCGGCGTCCACGGCGTCGGCGTCGGTGACGTCGCACCGCACCGGCAACAGCTCCCCGGGCAGGTCGTCGACCGGGCTGCGGTGGGTCACCGCCACCTGGTCGCCCTGGGCGGCGAACGCCTTCGCGATCGCCAACCCGATCCCACGGTTGCCTCCGGTCACCAGCACGCTTCTGCTCACGGGGGGTGAGCCTAACGGCGCAGGCGCCACGGGGCCCGGTCCGTCGCGATCGGCGCGCGGACCCGGGGTCAGGGCAGGCGGCGACATCAGGGCAGGCGGCGACCCAGCGCCAGGCCGCTACCCACGCCGGCGATGAGCAGCAGCGCCCCGCCTGCCAGCCAGGGGCGGCTGACGTCGACCCGGCGCACCTCGTAGCCGATCTCCTCGCCGAGCTCCGCGTAGACCTGGCGCAGCTCCTGCTCGCTGGCGGCGGTGAAGAACTGTCCACCCGACAGCTCGGCGATGGTGCGCATCGCCGCGTCGTCGACCGCCACCGACGTGGACTCGCCGGGGGTGAGCTCGATGGACCCGTAGCGGGTGCCGAAGGAGATCGTCGAGACCGGGATGGACGCCTCCGCCGCGGCCCGGGCGGCGGTGAACGAGCCGCGCGGGGCGTCCTCGGCGTCGATGTCGGGGATGGTCTGCTTGCCGTCGCTCATCAGCACGATCCGGGCCGGAGGCGGGCCCTCCTCCGAGACACCGGCGAGGGCCTGCGAGAACGTGTTCACCGACTGGATCGCCGCGAAGATCGCCTCGCCCGTGGCGGTCGACTCCGAGAGCTGCAACCCGTCGACGGCCCGCTTCACGGGCCCGCGTTCCACGGTGGGCGACACGAGCACGGCCGCGGTGCCCGCGAACGCCACCAACCCGAGGTTGACGCCGGGCGTGAGCTGGTCGGCGAACGCCTTGGCCGCGACCTGCGCCGCCGCGAGCCGGCTCGGCGACACGTCGGTGGCCTGCATCGACAGCGACACGTCGATCACCAGTACCACGGTGGCGCGGTTGCGCGGAACGCGCGCCTCGGCCTGCGGCCCGGCGAGCGCGATCGTCAGCACGGCCAGCGCGGTGATCAACGCGGCCGCGGGGACGTGCCGGTACCAGCCGGGGCGCCTCGGGGCGACGCGGTCGAGCAGCTCCAGGTTGGTGAAGCGCACGACGTCGCGACGCCGCCTGCGCAGCAGCACCGCGTAGCCCACCGCCAGCGCGGCGACGACCACGAGCAGCATCAGCCACCACGGCGTGGCGAACATCTACCTCCCACCTCCGGACCAGGCACGCTTGCGGGCGAGCGTGAACCGCACGACGTCGGCGATCCAGTCGGAGTCGGTGCGCAGCGTCAGGTGCGACGCCCCGCAGCGGCGCAGCGTGGCGGCCACCGTGTCGCGGTGCGCGGCGGCCGCGGCGGCGAACTCCCGGCACAGCAGCGGGGTGGTGGTGACCTCGCGCTGGCGGCCCGTCTCCGGGTCGGCCAGTACCACGGTGCCGACGTCGGGCAGCTCCAGCTCGCGGGGGTCGAGCACCTCGACCGCGAGCAGCTCGTGACGGTGCGACAGCGCCCGCAGCGGCCGCTCCCAGTCCTGGTCGCCGAGGAAGTCGGAGATCACGACGGCCAGGCCCCGACGCCTCGGCGGACGCCGGAGCTGCTCGACCGCGGCGGCGAGGTCGCCCCGGGTGCCCTCCGGCGTGCGCGGGATGGAGGCGACCTTGCGCAGCAGTCCGCGGGAGTGCACCAGCCCCCCGCGCGCGGGGATCCGGACCGTCGACTCCCCGGTGGCCGCCAGCACCCCGATCCGGTTGCCGCCGCCGCGCGTCAGGTGGGTGACCGCGGCGAGCGCCGCGATGGCGAGGTCACGCTTCTCGCACGAGGCGGTGCCGAAGTCGAGGCTGGGCGAGAGGTCGAGCACGACCCAGGTCTCCAGCTCGCGGTCGGCGACGCTCTGGCGCACGTGCGGCTGGGTGGTCCGGGCGGTGACGGCCCAGTCCATGCGCCGCACGTCGTCGCCGGGCTGGTAGGCGCGCGCCTCGCCCGGCTCGCTGCCCGGCCCGGGGACGAGCCCGAGGTGGTTGCCCTGCAACAGCCCGTCGAGCCGCCCCCGCACCGCGAGCTCCAGCGTGCGCAGCGACGCCTCCATCCGCCCGTCGCGGAACGACGGCGGCGAGGTGGGGGCCCGGCGGGTGGAGCCCGCCGCCGTTGCAGGAAGGCCCCCTTCATGCGATCTCGTTGCGTGAAGGTGGCCTTGCTGCAACTCGGAAGGCGGGCTCACGCCGGGGAGCCCGCCTGGCTGTACTGCGCGGGGCGGGCGCTGACCTGCGGCAACGGCACCGTGGCCAGCACCCGGGAGATGATGTGGTCCATCGGTACGGCGTCGGCCACGGCGTCGTAGGAGAGCACGAGTCGGTGGCGCAGCACATCGGGCGCGACGTCGAGCACGTCCTGCGGGAGCACGTAGTCGCGCCCGCGGACCAGCGCGAGCGCGCGGGCGGCGGCGACGATGCCGAGCGTGGCGCGCGGGGAGGCGCCGTAGGCTACCCAGCCCGCGATGTCGGTGAGGCCGTGCTCGGCCGGGGTGCGGGTGGCGACGACGAGGCGCACCACGTAGTCGACGAGCGCGTGGTGCACGAACACCTGCGAGGCGGTGCGCTGCAGCCGCACCAGCTCGGCGGGGTCGATGATCTGCTGTGCGACGGGCGGCTCGGCGCCCATCCGGTAGACGATCTCCCGCTCCTCCTCGACGCCCGGGTACTCCACGATGATCTTGAAGAGGAAGCGGTCGCGCTGCGCCTCGGGCAGCGGGTACACGCCCTCGTTCTCGATCGGGTTCTGCGTGGCGAGCACGAGGAACGGGTCGGGCATCGGGAACGTCTTCCCGCCGATCGACAGGTGTCGCTCCGCCATCACCTCGAGCATCGCCGACTGCACCTTCGCCGGCGCGCGGTTGATCTCGTCGGCGAGCACGAAGTTGGCCACCACCGGCCCGAGCTCGACGTCGAACTCCTCGCGACCCTGCCGGTAGATCCGGGTGCCGAGGATGTCGGCGGGCACGAGGTCGGGGGTGAACTGCAGGCGGGAGAACGTGCCGCCCACGACCTTCGCGACGGTCTCGACCGCGAGTGTCTTCGCGACGCCGGGCACGCCCTCGATCAGCAGGTGCCCCTTGGCGAGCAGCCCGACGAGCATCCGCTCGACGAGCCGGTCCTGGCCGACGATCACCCGCTTGATCTCGAAGACGACGCGCTCCAGGCGCTCGCCCTCGTGCGCGGGGGTGGGGACGGAATCCGAAGCGGTCACCGCCCCATCCCACCGCATCGCCCGTGAGCGGGCGGTGAGACCCCGCCCATGTCTCCCGTCAGGCCCGCTACGGTGACCAGCGGCAGACGCGGGCGCTATCGGAGGTTGAGGATGGGCGAGCTCGAACCGTTTCAGAACGCGGTGAGCCGGATCGACTACCCGATGGCGATCGTCACCGCGGCCGCGGGCGACGAGCGGAGCGGTTGCTTGGTGGGCTTCCACACGCAGTGCAGCATCGATCCGGCGCGGTTCCTGGTCTGCATCTCGCGGCGTAACCACACCTTCGCGGTGGCGGCCCGCAGCGAGCACCTCGCCGTGCACTTCCTGGATCGGTCGGACTATCCGCTGTCACTGCTGTTCGGCGAGCAGAGCGGGGACACGGTCGACAAGTTCGCCCGGTGCTCCTGGCGTGCGGAACTCGGGGTGCCGGTGCTCACCGGGGCCCGGGCGTGGTTCGTCGGTCGGGTGCTCGACCGGGTGTCGTTCGGTGACCACGTCGGCCACCTGCTCGAGCCGGTCACCGGCCGGGTGGCCGACGAGGAGCTCGACCAGCTCGCCTTCCAGGACGTCAAGACCATGCAGCCCGGACACCCGGGCTGAACGCCCGGATCGGATCTCAGAGCACCCGGGCGGCCTGGGGCAGCATGTTCTCCCGCCGCAACGGCACCACGCGGACCTCCGAGCCCGTGTAGGGGGCCTCGATCATGCGGTTGCCGCCGATGTACATGGCGACGTGGTGGATCGGCCTGCCGCCCCGCTGGTAGAACACCATGTCACCGGGCTGCAGGTCAGAGACCGGCACCGAGCGTCCGGCGTTGTACTGGTTGCGACTCACCCGCGGCAGCGACACCCCCACCCCGTTGAACGCGTAGAGCATGAGCCCCGAGCAGTCGAAACCGACGCGGTTGCCGGGGTCGCCCGCGGGACCGGGGATGCCGGTGGTGGGTCCGCGGCCGTTGCCGCCGCCCCACACGTACTGCACGCCGATCTGCGACATCGCGCGGTCGATGACCCGCTGCGCGGAGCCGCTGGCCGTACGCGGCGCCGGGTTCTCGGCGGCCGCCGACACCCGGGCGGCCGCGGCGTCGCGCGCCGCGCGCTGTCGTGCCGCCTCCTGCTCGGCGAGCCGTCGCTGCCACTCGTCGTAGCGGGCCCGCAGGTCCCGCAGCCCGGCGTCGGCGGCCACGGCCCGGTCGAGCAGGCTCTGGACCTCGGCGCGCTCGGCGTCGACGGCCGCGAGCTGTTCGGCGCTGCGCCGGGCCGCGTCGGCGGCGACGACCATCGCGGAGTCGGCGGCCTCCTTCGCGCGGACGGCCTCGGCCTCGCGCGCCTGCGCCTCGTCGAGCAGGGCGCGAGCCGTGGAGTCGGCGTTCGCCTTGTCGACGCGAGCGCGCTCCAGCTCCTTCTGCGCGGCGAGCTGCTCGCGCGCAGTTCACCGATCTGATGGCGCGCGGGCGACGAGCTCCTCAGGGGTCTGCGCGGAGGTC
>JAKDLE010000922.1 GCA_030453005.1 Pseudonocardia sp.
GACGTCGTGGACGCCGGCGTCACCGGTGCCGTCGTCGCGGACGTCGACTGGGGTCGTTTCGCCGTCTCGTTCACCGCGGGGCGGCCGAGCATGCTGATCAGCACGTTGCCCGCCGCCGTCGCCGCGCTTGCGCCGGCGGAGCCGGACCGGTCCGGGGCGGCGGCCGAGCTCGTCGCGACACTGCGGGCGGCAGCGCCGGGTGAACGGGACCACCTGCTGCTGCAGATCGTGACCGAAGAGGTCGCGTCGGTGCTCGGCCACACGAGCAGCGGATCGCTCGACGTGCGGCGTCCCTTCTCCACGCTCGGCTTCGACTCGCTCGCCTCGGTCGACCTGCGCAACCGACTTCAGGAACGGACCGGGCTGCGGCTGCCCGCCACCCTCCTGTTCGACCATCCCACCCCGGAGGAGCTGGCCGACCGGCTGGCCACCGACCTGCTGTCGGACCTGCTCGCCGAGCCCATCGCCGATCTCCCCCCGTCGGTGACCACGGGCGCGGACGAGCCGGTGGCCATCGTCGGGATCGCCTGCCGGTTGCCCGGCGGCGTCACCTCGCCCGAGGCGCTGTGGCAGCTGCTCGTCGACGAGCGCGACGTCATCGGCCCGTTCCCCGACGACCGCGCATGGGAGGACGACGGGCCCTTCGCCCCGCTGTACGCGGGCACCGACTTCACCCGCCTCGGCGGCTTCGTCGAAGACGCCTCCGGGTTCGACCCCGGCTTCTTCGGCATCTCCCCGCGGGAGGCCCGCTCGATGGACCCGCAGCAGCGGCTGATCCTGGAGACGACCTGGGAAGCGTTGGAGCGCGCCACGATCGATCCGCGGTCGATGCGTGGCTCCGCCACCGGTGTCTTCGTCGGCGCTGCGCACTCGGGCTACGGCGAGGCCGCCGCCGACGTCGGGGGCTCCGACGGCCACGTCCTGTTCGGCGGCTCGGCCGCGGTCATCGCCGGGCGGGTGTCCTACCTGCTGGGCCTGGAGGGGCCGGCGATGACGATCGACTCCATGTGCTCGTCCGCGCTGGTCGCGCTGCACCAGGCCCGCCGGGCGATCCAGGCCGGCGACTGCACGGCCGCCATCGCCGGCGGTGTACTCGTCATGGCGACGCCCGGCGGGTTCACCGAGTTCGCCCGGCAGGGCGGCATGGCCGCCGACGGGCGCTGCAAGCCCTTCTCCGACGACGCCGACGGCACCGGGTGGGGCGAGGGCGCGGCCGTCGTCGTGCTCGAGTCGCTCGCCGCGGCCCGGCGCGCGGGGCACCCGGTGCTCGCCGTCGTCCGCGGCTCGGCGATCAACCAGGATGGGGCCAGCAACGGGCTGTCGGCGCCCAACGGGGCTGCGCAGCAGCGCGTGATCCGCGCGGCGCTCGCCGACGCCGCGCTGCGGCCCGCCGACGTGGACGCGGTCGAGGCGCACGGGACCGGGACCGCGCTGGGGGACCCGATCGAGGCACAGGCACTGCTGGCCACCTACGGGCGTGCCCGGGACGGTGACGAGCCGCTGTGGATCGGTTCCGCGAAGTCGAACCTGGGGCACACCCAGGCGGCGGCAGGTGCGGTCGGCGTGCTCAAGATGGTGCTGGCGCTGCGGCACGGGCTGTTGCCGCGCAGCCTGCCCGCCGCGACGCCGACGCCGGCCGTGGACTGGTCGGCGGGTGCGGTCGCCGTGCTCGACGCCGCGCGACCGTGGCCCGAGACGGGTCGTCCGCGGAGGTGTGGTGTCTCCGCGTTCGGCGGGAGCGGCACCAACGCCCACGTCGTGCTGGAGGAGCCGCCCGCCCCT
>JAKDLE010000923.1 GCA_030453005.1 Pseudonocardia sp.
GCCGGCACCAGGCGGCGAAGGCGGCGCCAATTGCATGCGCAATGCGCTGCGCGACGCCGGTCTTGCGGCGGCGGATGTGCAGTACATCAACGCCCATGGCACTTCCACGCCGACCGGGGACGTCGCCGAGGTCCTGGGCGATCCGATGGCACGAGCGTCGCAGCCCAGGGGCCGCGCTGTCCACCGTACGCCGCGGAACCGCCGTGACCGTCGCGCACACCACCGATACGTAAGGATCCGCGGGCTCCGGACGGGCGAGAATGGTGCGGTGAGTACGTCGACCTCCGTCCGACCGAGCGCACCCGCACCCGTCATCGTCCCGCGGGGGGTCACCGCCGGCATCGGCGTCCTCGCCGTCGGGGCCGCACTCGCGGCGGGGCACCTGGTGGCCGGGATCGTGTCGCCCACGTCGTCGCCGTTCCTCGCCGTGGGCAACTCCGCGATCGCGCTGGCGCCACAGTGGCTCGTCGACTTCGCGAAGTCGGCGTTCGGCACGGCCGACAAGGCGGTGCTTCTCGCCGGGATGGGCGTGGTGCTGGCGCTGGCGGCCGTGGTCGCCGGGCTCGCGTCGCGGGAACGCACCCAGCCGGGCACCCGGACCGTCACCGGCCTGGGGCTGCTCGGCCTCGCCGCCGTCCTGTTCTCCCCGGCGTTCACCCCGGTCGACCTGCTCGCCCCGGCCGCGGCGGCGGGCGTCGGCGTGCTGGTGTTCCGACGGCTGCACGGCCTGGCGCTGCGGTCCGCCCCCGGCACCGAGGCGTCGCGCAGGCGGCTGCTCCTCGGCTCGTCCGGCCTGGTCGCGTCCGGTGCGCTGGCCGCCGCAGGGCTCGGGCAGCTGGTGGGCGGGCGCCTCAGCGGGTCGATGGAGTCGGTCACCGCGCTGCTGCGCCGGGCCCCCCTCGCCGAGCGCGCGCCCGCGATCCCGGCGGGCGCGGCGTTCCCCGAGCTGGGCACGCCGACGTTCCTGACGTCGAACGCCGACTTCTACCGCATCGACACCGCCCTGCGGATCCCCACGCAGACGGCCGCGGACTGGTCGCTGCGGCTGCACGGCATGGTCGACCGCGAGATCACCCTCACCTTCGACGACCTGCTCGCCCGCCCCCTGCTGGAGCGCACGATCACGATGATCTGCGTGTCCAACGAGGTGGGCGACGACTACGTCTCCACCGCGAACTTCATCGGGGTCGACCTCCGCGAGATCCTGCTGGAGGCGGGGATCGCACCCGGCGCCGACCAGCTGCTGTCCACCAGCAGCGACCGGCTGTGGACCGCGGGGACCCCGATGGACGTGCTGCTGGATCCCGACCGCGGCGCCCTGCTCGCGGTCGGGATGAACGGTGTTGCCCTGCCCCCCGAGCACGGGTTCCCGGTCCGGATGGTGGTGCCCGGGCTCTACGGGTACGTCTCGGCCACGAAGTGGGTGACCGACCTGGAGGTCACGACGTTCGACCGGAAGCAGGCCTACTGGTTGCAGCGGGGCTGGGGCGAGCGCGGGCCGGTGAAGACGCAGTCGCGCATCGACACCCCCCGCCCCTCCGGCACCACCCGCTCCGGCCGCGTCCCCGTCGCCGGGATCGCCTGGTCACCGCCCATCGGGATCAGCCGCGTCGAGGTGCGGGTCGACGGCGGGCCCTGGACCGAGACCGAGCAGGCCACCGAGGTCAGCGGCGACACCTGGCGGATGTGGCGCACGACGGTCGACGTCGCCCCCGGCCGCCACGTCGTACAGGTCCGCGCCACCGACGCGGCCGGGGTGACCCAGACCGAGGAGCGCGCAC